>CAXNER010000179.1:0-3894 GCA_964201315.1 Legionellaceae bacterium | reverse complement strand
GGGTGCATTACAACCCGGCATGATTTTTATCGCAACCGCCGCGGTTGCTGATTATCATTTGCAAACCCCTGCAGAACATAAGCTTAAAAAGAAAGATAATCCCACCTTAACGCTCAGTTTGGCGTCTAATCCTGATATTCTTGCAACGGTAGCGATGAGTGGAAAAGCCTCTTTCGTGGTGGGATTTGCAGCGGAAACCAACGATGTGTTAAAACACGCAAAGGACAAAATGCAACTTAAAAAAATTGACATGATGGTCGCAAACCGTGTGGGCAATGGAATAGGGTTTGATAAAGACAAGAATGAAGTCACGGTGTTAACCCAACAGGGCCAAACAGAATTGCCACTGGCGAATAAAACCAGGTTGGCTGGACAAATTATTGCAATCCTTGCTAAAAATATGCACAATGTCACGCAATAAACGGGTTTTGCATAACTTCTAAAAATATGATTAACGTGAGAGACACAATGGAAAGAGCCATCCAATTAAAAATTCTTGATCCGCGCATAGGTGATACGATTCCTTTGCCTGCTTATGCAACCGCAGGTTCTGCAGGCATTGATCTACGGGTTTGCATAGACGAGCCGTTGCAAATTGCAGGCTTTGAGACGGTATTATTACCCACAGGCTTAGCGATTTATATCGCCGACCCTTCTCTTGCCGCAGTGATTTTACCGCGCTCAGGTCTTGGCCATAAACACGGCATTGTTTTGGGTAATTTGGTGGGGTTGATTGACTCTGATTACCAGGGCGAATTGAAAATATCGTGTTGGAATCGTAATCAAGAGCATTTTACCGTAAATCCAGGTGATCGTATTGCACAGTTGGTGTTTATACCGGTGGTACAAGTGGCTTTTTCTGTCGTTGACACGTTTACCGAAAGTAGTCGTGGGCAGGGTGGATTCGGCAGTTCGGGGAGAGAATAAATGAGTCATCCTTATCGACAAAGACAAGTCTCCCGCCAAGTGTTCAGAGCTTATGATATTCGCGGCATTATTGGTAGCCAGTTGGATGAGGATGCTTTTTATAGCATTGGCAAGGCAGTTAGTTGCCGTTTGCATGCACTTGAACGCTCATCCATATTTTTAGCGCGTGATGGCCGATTAACCAGCGACAGTTTAGCAAATGCGTTAAAGCAAGGTTTGTTGGACAGTGGAATAACGGTGCTTGATTTAGGTGCTGTGGCTACGCCTGTGATGTATTACGCGACGCATGCTTGTGGTGTTGATTGTGGGTTGATGGTGACGGGCAGCCACAATCCCGCTGATTACAATGGCATTAAAATCGTGTTGGCAGGCACCACCTTAGCGCATGCTGATATTGATTTACTGTATGATTTGGTGACCATGGGCACGTCGGTGGACGGTGTGGGTCAGTGTCAATCTATCTCTATTATGGATGAGTATATTGAGCGAATTGTTAGTGATATTTCACTCAAACGTCCTTTGAAAGTGGTGGTTGATTGTGGTAACGGCATTGCAGGCGCCACCATTCCAGGCGCTCTCGAGCGGTTGGGGTGTGAGGTTATTCCTTTGTATTGTGAAGTGGATGGCCGTTTTCCAAATCACCATCCTGATCCAACTGTTGAAGAAAATTTAATTGATTTACGCGCAATGGTCGCGGCTCACGGTGCAGATTGTGGCCTAGCTTTTGACGGCGATGCTGATCGTTTAGGGGTATTGACCAACCAAGGCGAAGTCATTTGGCCCGATCGCTTGATGATGCTTTATGCAAAAGATGTTCTAGAGAGCAATCAGGGGGCTACGATTGTTTATGATGTAAAATGTTCTAGCCACTTGGCTTTTGTTATTGAGCAATCGGGTGGTGTGGCTAGAATGTGCCCGACAGGGCATTCGATTGTCAAAAAAATAATGAAAGAGGAAAAAGCAGCGCTTGCTGGTGAAATGAGCGGGCATCTTTTCTTCAAAGACCGCTGGTATGGTTTTGATGATGCATTGTACAGTGCGTGTCGATTATTGGAAATTATCAGTAAATCGTCCCTAACCATTAGTGAGCAATTTGCAGCTATCCCAAACAGTATTAATACACCAGAAATCAAAATTCCTATTCTCGATGAAGAAAAATTTTCCTTCATGCAGCGTTTTAGTGAGCAGGCCGATTTTCCGGAAGCACGATTGATTGTTATCGATGGCTTGCGCGTTGAGTTTGCCCATGGTTGGGGATTGCTGCGTGCATCTAATACAACACCTTGTTTGGTTGCACGCTTTGAAGCGCAGGATGAAGTGAGCTTGAGTTTGATTCAAGCTTTATTTAAAACACAATTGCGCGCGTTAGATGAGGATTTAGCTATTCCTTTTTAATAAAATGATGGGACTATTGGTTAATATAGGTCCCGTCATCCATGTTTACTGGTCTATGTCCATGACATTTAAAGAAAGTATTGTTGGTTAAAACCAAGTTAATTCCATCATATAATAATTGACAGATCTTACGGTTTAAATTGATAATAAAAAACCCACTAGTTTAAATTTATTGGAAGGATGAAACGATGCGACTAATTAATATATACACGCAATCACAAGGGTTTAAACCTAATATATGTGCATTCTTGCTGTACTTTGTCGCTAGTGCCATATCGTTTTCACTGTTAGGAACTGTTGTTCATGCAGAAAAACCAAGATATGTTCATGGGGTAGAGTCCATTGTTCATTCTCACCAATATATTCGCGAGCACGCAGCAACGATTTATTGGAAAGTAAGTCCCTATTATATTTCACAACGAAATGGGTCGTCTTGTTCACTTGCCACGTCAACCATGATTGTCAATGCAGCTCGAAGCAATAAACAACTGGTGGCAAACGAACAATTAGCTACCCAGAATGGACTTCTGACCCGAGTCAAAAATAAGGAGTGGAGCGACAATGTTAAAGACGACGGAAATGGTGTGACCCTGGACCAATTACATGCTTATTTACCAAAAGCTATGGAAGCCTATGGGCTGCATAACTTTACCCTCGAGCTTGTTCATACTAAAAACAGCTCAAAAGAAAACCAAACTAAATTGCACAATGCGCTTGTAGAAAGCGAGAAAACGGGCCAAACCTTTATTATCGTAAATTTTAATCAGCAATTTATTTCCGGAACTGAAAGTGTCGGACATTTTGCTCCTATTGGTGCATATGATTCACAATCCAAGCGCGTGCTTATTATGGATCCGGACAGAGAGCTTTTCGAACCTTACTGGATGCCTGAAAAATTACTTCTAGAAAGCATGGCAACCCAAGATGATACAACTAAGGTTTATCGCGGGTATTTACTGGTTAAAATGAGGCACCAAAATTGATAATCTTGGTACTGTCATCCTCTTGCGAGGATGACAGTACCTCTATTAGCCAATAATAACTTAGCTATTTTATTAATAAAATTGTAATTCGCTAGGTGCCTATTAAACTCCGTTGATTAGTTTCCTTAACTCAGTGGGAAAAGAGCCGTTGGATAATCGCAATACTTAAGAATCCCTTAATAGTAGTTGATTACAATGTGCTTCGTTCAAAAGACGAGATAATCATGCCCCCTGTGGTCGCAGAAACGTTTAATCCTTATATTCATGGTACAAATTCGTCGGTATTAGCACTGTTGCCCCATACTGAGTTTAGCTTTTTATCACCCATGACCATGATTGAACGCTATCAAATTGCACCTATCGGCGGGGAAATTAGTCAAGGCGGTTTGAGTACCGTGAAGGCGCAATCAAATGTTGCCTTTGGTCGATTACAATCAAGCGGGGCGAATGACTATACGCTTGAAAAAATTATTAGTAATTATGCTAAAGCGAAACTTGATATTCAAACTAATGCTCAATTGAATAAGAATATAATAGAACAACTTGCACGTGGGATGGAGCAGTCGTACTCCAACATCGGTATGTTACT
>CAXNER010000178.1:0-3896 GCA_964201315.1 Legionellaceae bacterium | reverse complement strand
CTGTATAATTTTTCAAGTGTTTTTTATGTTCTGGGAAAATATATTTAGATGAGCATTGATTAAAAACCAAGAGCCCTGTGCTTTTCAAAAACCTCTGCCACTGCAGGGAGATCCCTCGCTTCGCTCGGGATGACGTGGGGAGTTACAATATTTCAAACATTAATCAAAGGAATAAACAGCAGAAACAGTGCCAGCTAAGCTACTGGGTTGGCTTTTATGTGCATCCCCACTCGAGGCAAGGATAGTATGGCTTTGATAACCATTGTATATCATATCACCACGAACAGAAAAATTATCAAACACACCGATCGAACTGCCCAAGCCGAACTGAAAACCATTTGCGGCAAAATTAGTATTCAAATGATGATCAGTATCAGAAAAATTAAAATTGCCTCGAACATAACCAACAAGCACATGTCCCTCGACACGTTTCAAAAACTGGTAGCCGGGTAACAAACGCACACCACCATTGTAACGATCCTTGATGGTAGTTGAAGCAACAGTAGGACCGGCATGAACAACATCATTGATAGTAACTGCCGTACCATCTATAAAGCCTTCTAAACCTAAATTCCATTGATTAGTAACATTGTATGTATAGCCACCGAAGCCCCCTCCGACAAACCCAAACGCACCCCCGTCAAAAACACCTTCTAAAAGTGATAATTTATTTTGTAAAGCTATAGCCCCTATATCGGCGCCAATATAAAAATTGTTGGCAAATACGACATTTGAAGCTAGAAAGGTACTAAGGCTCGCGAATAAAATTTTTGTATACATAAACAATTCCTTTTGAAATGTAGGCCAAAACCCCGCTAATAATCAGAGATGGCTCAGCGTCTAAAATGAAGCACAATTGCGTATCTTGATTTAATAACATCGCCCGCACTGTGTCAACATCATGGTTTCAGGCTTATTTTCGTGTCCACTCACGGCATAAAACCACTTACATCATCAATGAAAAGGCCCCTTTCACACCGTGATTTGATAGCGCTGCCTTCAGCCGATCAGACATGCTTTTATTGGCGAACGGACCAACACGAACGATATAATGTTGTTTGTATTTTTCAACAAAAACCGGGGATGGTGTTAATTTCGCTAATTTTCCACGTAAAATCTCTGCCAGTTGCGATGAATTAAAGGCACCAGCTTGCAAATAATAATGCGCCACATGCGATTTTCCGGGCGCTGATGTCGATAGGGCTTCAATCTCAACCGGTGCCGTGCCTTTTGGAAGTAATCCCAATTTAACAGCAGCCGCATAAGAGAGATCAATCACCCTATCACTGTGAAATGGCCCTCGATCATTGACCTTAACAATGGCCACTCGCCCATTGCTTAAATTTTTAACGCGAACATAGGTCGGAAGTGGTAACGTTTTATGCGCAGCAGTCAACGCATACATATTATAATCCTCACCACTTGAAGTGCGTCGGCTCTGAAATTTAGTACCATACCATGAGGCGATACCGCGGGTACGATATCCCGTTGAGCTCGTCATCACTTTATAGGTTTGGCCATTAACTTTGTAAGCACTTGGATTACCATAACGACTAAAGGGTTCATGTATAGGAATGACTCTCTTGAAAAAGGAGGGCGGAGGACCTGGGGGTGCACCATCTTTATCATTCGGATTTGATTTAATCACAGCCTTTTTATTCATGGCACCTTTATTAGACACGCCTGATTTTTTTATGATAGTGCTGGGAGTTTGACAACCCGTTAATACGGCCAAAAAAATAAACCAAACAATATATTTCATCATACCCTACCAATTATTATTAATGGTTAACGTTAATCAACGTGTCAAAACCTATCTCACTCCAGTGAAAACAGTCATCTACTCTTATGAAGATTTCAGGCTTAGCTAAAAAATGATGCCAAATATAAGGCGGGTATGATAACTGTAAGAGCAGTGACTCACAAACACTAATTAAAGCGACGGCTGTTCATAATCCTAGAAAAAGCATTTGAAGTCATGGCGAGATCCAGTCTGGCTGTGATAATATAAACACATTTTTTAATATCAGGTAAAGACATGCGCAAACATTGCTTTTTTTCTACAAAGATGTTGTTAATTATAACAATGTGCTTTAACTCCGGCTTATTTTATGCGAGCCCACTGCTAAAGCAAGATAGCATCCATCCCACCCCCATAAACAACAATCCATTGATAACGCCCACCCCACCCGCCCTAAATTCAAAGGCCTATATTCTTATCGATGTTAATAGTGGAAAAATTATTGCTGAAAAAAACAGTGATGAAAAACTCCCCCCGGCTAGCTTGACTAAAATGATGACCCTTTATGTTATTTCAAGTGCCTTGCGCAATGAACAAATCCATCTTGCCGATCCAGTCCGCATTACTCAAGACGCATGGAAGTCAGGTGGTTCACGAATGTTTGTAAAAGAAGGCCAACAAGTCAGCATTGAAGATCTATTCAAAGGCATCATCGTTGACTCTGGCAATGATGCTTGCGTGGCTATGGCTGAGCATTTAGGCGGCAGTGAGGTCGGATTCACTGACATCATGAACCAGCAAGCAAAAAATTTGGGAATGACAAGCAGTCATTTTACGGATAGCACCGGACTGCCAGATAAAGATCATTACACCACAGCAAAAGATTTGGCCGTGCTTGGTCGTGCATTAATAGAAGATTTTCCGCAATATTATCATTGGTATAAACAAAAATGGTTTACATTTAATGGAATACGCCAACCAAACCGTAACCGTTTATTGTGGCGCGACAGCCAAGTTGATGGCTTGAAAACGGGGCACACCAATGATGCTGGCTTTTGTTTAGTCTCTTCAGCAAAACATGATTCTATGCGTTTGCTTGCTGTGGTTTTAGGTTCTCCTACTGAAACGGCACGCGCTGATGATAGCGAACGGCTGCTAAACTACGGATTTCGTTTTTTTGAAACGCATGAGTTGTATAAAGCAGGAACAGTGATTACCGAACTTCCACTCTACAAGGGAACAACAAACAAAATCAATGTGGGCTTGAGCGAAACACAATACGTTACTATCCCGAGTGGTCAATATCAACGACTAAGTATCACTACCAAGGTCCCAAAATACGTAGAAGCGCCATTGGAAAAAGGCGATAAAATTGGGGAGCTTGTTATTAAATTTGACAACAATATAATTGCCAATCAACCCCTTTATGCTCTTCAAAGCGCACCACAAGGTGGAATCTACAGCCGAATGAAAGATTCTGTTAGCCTAATGTTTAAACGTTGGTTTGGTTCTTAAGATACCGTGACCGTAATAACTTTAAAGAAGGCTTATGAATAACGAACACACCTTCATGACATTTCCCTGTGATTTTAAACTTAAAATCATTGGGAACAATACTGAATCGTTTGTGCTTGACATTAATGTCATTGCTCGAAGACATTTTCCAGATCTTAAAGATGGGGCAATTCATAGCCAGTTAAGTCAACAAGGCAATTATTTAGCGATTAGCATTGATCTTCATGTGCAAAATCAATTAACCCTTGATGCGCTCTATATTGAATTGACCCAGCACCCCGAAATTAAAATGGTGCTTTAAGCATGTTAACCATTCGCTATCTAGGCGTTACGCCCTATACAAAGGTATGGGATGATATGAAGCAATTCACGTCAATGCGTGATGAGAATACAATCGACGAACTATGGCTGCTAGAACACCCCCCTGTCTACACACAAGGCCAAGCCGGGAAACCCGAACATATCCTAAACCCCAACGCAATTCCCATCGTTCAGTGCGACAGAGGCGGGCAAATTACCTATCATGCCCCTGGTCAGCTAGTTGCCTATGTACTCATGGACATTAAAAGACGTAACTTAGGCATACGAACATTGGTAAGTCAGCTAGAGCAAGTGATAATATTGTTGCTTGAGACGTTTA
>CAXNER010000177.1:0-3916 GCA_964201315.1 Legionellaceae bacterium | reverse complement strand
TAACGCTATTGTTTTTTCAAGAAGGTCCATAAATTTCCTATGTAAAATTCATTTTAAAATAATATTTTTTTATTGTATTAACGACGATAACAGCGCACTAGAGGTGTTGGCTTATCTTCACAAAAATCCAATTTCCACTCTTCTAGAGTATCTGCTATGGAGTGATTATAGGTGCCTATTTTTAGGAAAACTAGCGCATTGCAGATCGATAAATAAAGTGACATTATGGATCATAAATTGAATTTTTTAAACGACAAAGATTAGGGTGAACTTGACGACAATAGAATAATTAAAATTCTCTAAGGAGACAAAGCGATGATTGACGAATTAACTATGGAAGGTTTATTCAATTACTTTGATCCTATAGCAATAAAAAAAATTATCGAATTATCATTGGTTAAGCGCCACTTGTCAGTGCACGATTACTGTAAATGTAAAGGAGCGTTTGCACGTCCACAAATAAATAGAGACCTTCTTCCTCAAGAAACAGGAGGTTATCTTCATGCTCTCTTGAGTTTTAATGCATTAAAGCGGGCGTCAATTGATGAGCTTATAGAGTATTTTAGTGTTGCGGAAATAAAAAAAGCATATTTACATTGTTATGGAGAGTACTTCTCTATCTTTGAATCAAAAATGATGGCTTCAGTAGAAAAATCACAGTATGGTTTTGATGCCCCTGATTTTTTTAGTTTCCCCTTGCTTGATGAGGCTCGTGAAAAAACCTTGGCGCTACAAATACAAGCGGTAATGGCATTGCCGTTGCAAGCGTTTGCAAACATGATAACGGAGCAAGATCTTCTGTTGCAAGAAATCGCGTCGGTACTTACTTATCAAGCTGGCAAAGCACAGAAATTTATAGCAGCAATTCAAGAGGATGATATACGGTATAAGCAGGTGGTTGTGAGCCTTGCATTTTCAGTATTGAAATTAGGGTTTGGGGTAATGAACGTTGGTGAATTGGTAAACGTAGGTGAGTCACTGTCTAGTTTGGCATCAAGCACCTTTGAAAAGATAGAAGAAAAATTCTCTATTTTTGTATCAGATATTCATAACTTGGTTATTAAGGCCTATTTCCGGGTGCTGGGAGATGCTGAAAAAGAGTTATTGTCTAGCACAGCACCTGAAGATATAACGCTTTGCTGGGTGCTTTATCGAGCAAATATTTTTCGAAATGCCAATAAATCGATAAAACATATTTTAGATACATGTGTAGATAATAATGATTTTTTTCGCTGTATTATCAAGGAAACACTTTACCAACATGAAGAGCTAACAGATGATGAACTTTTGATTAATGCTACTGAAAAAGCACGTCTGTATATTCAAAATATTGTTGAAGGATTACAATCTCAAGTTAATAAAGTTCGTCTTATTAGAGACGCTGTTTTGTCGCGTGAAGGCAGTGAGAAGATAGCTTTATATTATCGCAAAATTTGTTTAATTAATTACACAATGAGCCATGAAAACTCTCGTGTTATGCAACAAACTTGGCTCACAAAAGCCTTGGGGCATCGATTATCTTATTATTTTCCAACTGTTATTTTTCAAGAAAAGTGGACGCTAGTTAAATTGAATGATTTTGTCTACGGTGGAGTGTCATATTGTAAACAAAAAATACCCCTCACAGAGTATCAGGATAGGCGGCGAAATTCTCCTGTGGTTTTAGGATTGTTTAGAAATTCTTCACGTGTTAAAAAAAAGCTATTTATGAGTCTTGAAGAGCAAATTCCTCATTTAAGCGATTGCCTTATTCAAGAGCTTCAACAGCCGCAGATGGTTGCTCATAGCGAAGTTAATTTTGCCGATGACACCCATGATACAATGCGAACTCATTACTCTACTAGACGACGACAATTATCATTATTCAGTTTTAGTGAGCCTCCCGTGAATGAACAGACAATCAAACCAATTCCTCAACCAGCGCCACCCGTCGTTTTGATATCACAGCGCAGTTTTGATGACTTAAATTCCCATTGAACGATGGCTCTTGCATATTAGGCAAGAGCCAGGTAATCTGCTTTCTAATTGCTCAATATTAACGTTAGCATTTTTATCTCATGAAAATTATTAATCAGTTAGATGAGGCACGGCAATTTTTGAAGCAGGGCAAGATTCTTGCTTATCCAACGGAGGCGGTCTATGGTTTGGGCTGCGATCCTTTCAATGAGGAGGCAGTAGACAAGCTTTTAGGGTTAAAACATCGCATACGGAGTAAAGGCCTCATTATTTTGATTGCTGATTGGTCTCAATTAGATCCATTAATCAGCGCTATTCCGCATGACAGACTTGATTTTGTGCGAAGGACCTGGCCTGGGCCTGTCACATGGGTTTTTCCTAAATCTATGGTTATTCCCGAATGGTTGTGTGGACATCATCATACGATTGCTATTCGTATGAGCGCACATCGCGTTGCTCGTGAGCTTTGTAAGGACGGTCCTATTATTTCTACAAGTGCTAACATAAGCGGCCAACCGCCAGCTGTTGATGTGGCTAGTCTGTATACGGCCTTTCCACGAGGGGTTGATGCCTTGTTATCGGGACCTTTGGGAGGCTCCGAACAGCTGAGTGCTATTTATGATGTATTGAGTGGTCAGCAGTTACGTTAAGCAAGTACGACAATGTGAAAACCAGGGGCTTGAAGGTTGCCCCTGATGTTAATGTTGATTAGTAGGGTTGTCCGTGATGACTATTTGGTTTCTTAAATATTGTCGTCATCTGAATCATCGTCCACGTTATGAATTTGTTGGGCTTCAAGAACGAGTAGTTTGAAGTAATCATAAGACATATAAAAATCACCTTGATCGCCTACTTTTTTACCCCATGAATTACGAAGGGTCAATAAGCCTTTGTATTCGCGGCCTTTATCATCAATAGCGACTGCATTGTCATCATAACCCGTGATTAGCATCGCATGTCCACCAAATTCAGGCCGTAGAAGTATATCTCTTGCAATTTCTGGCGTCAGTACCCAGGTGTCATAGTGGCTCTTTGTGAAGGTACCGGTCTTTGTACCAACGGCGCCCATTGTACCGAGGTCGAAGTCAAGAAGCAGTATGCCAAACATGACCCTATCGCCACTGGCTAAGGCGGTTTTTACATCCGTTAAGATTGTATTGGTATCAAGTCTAATTGTCAGTGCTTGAAAAACATCTAATATTGGCCACCATGTTACCTTTTCTTGGTCCAGTGGTTCGCTGATTTGGTGGTATTCTTCGACATTCATTGATGATTCTGGATCGGCATCTTGGGTTGGGTATTGATCAAAACCACCACAACCGTGTGTTGCCTGTTGCTCTTTACTGATAATGCCTAAAGAATCCATTTGACTTAATACTAGACGACCTAAGGAGCCATTCCAACCGCTGGGAGTATAACCATGCTTAGAAAGGTAATTTCCTACTTGTAGTTGGCACAGCTCGCTGACATAAGCGCCTTTATTTAGCACGGCATTGATTGCTGCGGTTACTGCGAATGTGGCACATGTACCATGATTTCCCTGATCTAAAACAGGCACTTGATTCATCCTTAGCTGGACATCAGACGGCAATTCTTCATGCATAACTGTGGCACGGGCATCGAATTGGTTTGAATGAGCGAGGGCATGATGAGCATTGTTAGCAAGAACTTGCTTGGCTTTATTTGAAAGTACAACGTTCAATAACTTGATTTCTCGGGTTTTAGTCGATAAAGCCACGTGGGCATTTCTTTCTCCCGCAGGCATAACCACAGGTTCTTTTAATGTTTTCGAAATGGTTCCTGATATACGAATATTTTCTGCAACTACACTTCCACTCATCATCATTAAAACGATGGCAGTTTTCACTAATTTCATAAAAACTCCTCAGCTAAACCACTTGAATTAGCGGCGTGTAGAAGCATAGCATATGACTTAAAATGAATCACTATAGTTATATTT
>CAXNER010000176.1:0-3922 GCA_964201315.1 Legionellaceae bacterium | reverse complement strand
TTTAATCACCTGATTGGCTTATCATTTCGATTTCATACAGATCGAAAAACTGGAAATTTGTTAAGTGTTATTGAGCGTGCGCAATATGCTTTTTGGCCATTTTTCTGTGGATTGTTTTTTCTGATTTTACCGACACTTATTGAAGTACTGATCGTAGCTATCATTTTGGTTTGTTTGTACGGCTATCTTTATGGATGTATTTTAGCTGTTACTTTGGTTTGTTATATGATTTTTAGTCTTTATGGCAGCAAATGGTCTACCGATGCGCAAAGTCTTGCAAATGAAAAATCAGCAGCCGTAACAACGCGTATCGTTGACAGCCTCCTTAATTATGAAACGATCCGTCACTTTGTTAATCAACGCCATGAATATGATGTTTGCAATCAGCTCTTATCAGAGCGCGAAGATGCATCAACTAGGCAACATGCTCGAGGTGAATTAGTTACCCTCGGGCAAGGCGTTATTATGGGTATAGGTTTTATTGCATTGACTTGGTTGAGTGGAACTCAAGTTATGGCGGGAACACTTCGAGTTAGTGATTTTATTCTCATTAACGTCTATCTATTGCAGTTTATGGCGCCACTTGGACATTTTGGTTATGTTCTTCGCGATATGAACGAAGGATTAACCAATATCAAAGAAGTAATGAATATTCTTGATGAAAAACCGGATATCCAAGATTCACCACAGGCAACAGCATTAGATCTTACAAATGGGGTAATTACGTTTGAAAACGTAAGTTTTGGGTATGATCCACGTCGGCCAATTTTACAAGATATTAGTTTTGAAATTCCGGCTAAAAAAACCGTTGCTATTGTTGGTGCCAGTGGCGCTGGTAAATCAACGATTGCAAAGCTATTGTTTCGTTATAATGATGTTTCTAACGGACGTATTTTAATTGATCACCAAGATATTCGTGAAGTAACACAAAGCTCATTACAGTCTGCTATTGGTATTGTTCCCCAACACACAGCACTTTTTAATGATACGCTTCGTAGTAACCTCGCTTATGGTAGGCTTAATGCGACTGACGCAGAAATTCAAAACGCAATTGAACATGCACATCTTGCTGAATTTATCAGTTCACTTCCAGATGGGCTCAATACAATTGTTGGCGAGCATGGTTTAAAATTATCAGGCGGAGAACGGCAGCGTGTAGCAATTGCGCGGGTATTGCTTAAAAATCCTGCTGTTTTAATTTTTGATGAAGCAACGTCTTCACTAGATACAAAAACAGAGCATGCTATTCAAGAAAATATGGAAGAAATATCGCGTCATGCAACCACTTTAATGATTGCACATCGTTTATCTACAGTAGTTCATGCCGATGAAATCCTTGTGGTTGATCATGGCTGTATTGTTGAGAGAGGTACGCATAAAGCCCTGTTAAAACAAGGGGGATTTTATGCCAAATTATGGGAAAAGCAAACGCATGGAAAGCAAATAACTGATGTGTAAAAAAGGTAAATAAACTATGTCAGAAGGTGTATATAATTATTCTCATGAGTTAATACATGATGCATCGAAACTCATGTCGACTTATTTTCAAAAAAACATTCACTTTTCACGCGTTGAACAGCTCAGTGAACCAGACAGACGGAACCTTATTTTAAGGCTAATCATCGAAAACCCAACGACTCAGATGCCAAGTAGTCTGATTTTAAAACAAACGGCTACTGAAAAAAATGTCTTTGAAAGCGGTGCTCCTGCCGAAACAGAACAAGAGCAATTAAGTCGTTTTGCACACGACTGGGCGGGACTTGCATTATTAACCGAAATTAAAACCGATCATGGACCGCATTTTTATGATGGAAGTCTCGAACATAAATATATGGTAATTGAAGATTTAGGCGAGTCACACCCAAGTTTAGTCGGTCCGTTAACAAGAAAATCAAACGCTGGGAATGTTACTGAAGCAATGCAAGCATTACGTAGTTATGTTCGGCGATTGGGACACATGCATGCAGATACAGCAGGTAAATATAATCAATACTTAGCCATCTTAAATCAGGTATATCCTAACGCTCTTCGATTTAGCTTTCTTCCTGAATCAGACGCTAGTCGTATTGAAAAGCAGTTAAAACAATTAACGGGTTATACTTCCAAAGCATTATCGGTAGAAATTTCCAGTATCTTGGATTTTTCACAATCGCCAAAAGACTTCCATGTTTTTCTACATGGCGATATTTGCCCAGATAATGTTTATTATCAAAACAATAAAATTCAGCTCATTGATTTTGAATGGGGCGACTTTGGACATGCACTTATTGATGCGAGTTACTTGCGTATGCATATGCCTAGCTGTTGGTGTTCTAAAGCGGTTCCACTGGCCGTTGTAGAAGAAATGGAAGCACTGTACAGGCAAGAATTAATTAAAGGTGTTCCAAATGCTGCTGATGACATCATTTACAATCAACAATTAACCTATGCCTGTGCTTATTGGTTAATCCGAACATTAAAACAATTGAATGATATAGGCCTATTAGAAAATGAATGGATTTGCCCTAGCGGCCCCACTGATTCAGACTCTCAATGGGACCCAAAGAAAAATGCATTTCGTCCCAGAATATTATCTCGCCTGACAGCATTTATCACGTGCTCTAAAACAACGGGACATCTTCCAAAATTGTATGAGGCATCTCAACTCTTATTGACGCACTTGAAGACATTATGGCCAGATACGTCATTGATTGAGGTTTTTTCTGTTTTTCAAAATAATGATGAAGGGTGTATTTGAAAATGTGGAATGAAATTTTAAAGCGAATTGATGGTAATAACACCCCGCAACGTGCAATAAAACCGTGGAATAGCGCAGTGAGCTCTATCAAACTCATTAGTGATGGAATTAATTTGGTTTATCGGTTTGAGCGAAATAGCGATGTTTATTACCTTCTGTAGACGGGGCTAAGAACCCGCTAATAAATGGCGCAGGCAGACAGTACCCCTAAAAAATCCCATCTCATCTGAAAGACATCACAACGGATCACAAAAAGAACAATTCGATAAATTAATCTAAAATTAAGGGACTAATGAAACCCGCTTGATATTGTTAGTGATTTTCCCGTCCCTACAATACCAAACGTAGCCAGTCCCTTGATATAAAGCATATCACGAGATTACATAATTTCCAGGTTTCATTAAGCAAAGGATTGCTTATTGAACAGACTCCAAGATTATTTCAATGCGCTCTCTGTCATACACAGTCTATAGTCTGCTCTAAGTGCGATCATGGGCAAATTTATTGTGGCACCGGTTGCGCGATCTTTGCGCGAAAAAAATCAATAAAATTAGCTGGGATGCGTTATCAAAGAACTTTCAATGGACAACGTAATCATGCTGCCCGCCAAGCCCGTTACCGTATGCGCCAGAACGAAACTGATTTTTTTATAAATGCCTGTGCTCACATTTGAGCCCCAAATCACACAAAGATCGCGTACATTGATGAAATCTTTCCAGACATCATGATGCCAAATATCTGTAAACCCATCCGCATTGTTATAAGTAACCACAACACCTGAGAGTTCATAATCAAATTTAGGGATAATGCTGTATTGTTGTTTATTAGCAACGATTTCAAAAGGCATACGGGCTGTCTCAGTCTGGATTGGAGCGTCTAGACTGCTCATGGCGTAGGTACTTGGTTCGGGGAGTTTATCTTTATAAAAAGAAAGTATACACATTAGCACAAAACTAAGGATAAAAATCCATTTAAATAGCTGTTGGCAAAACAAATTGTGTGGACCTTTCGCAATGCGAAAATAAGGGGGGTCGTGTTCAAATGGTAACAAATAACCGCTGAATTACCAGGGCTATTTAAAGGCCCCCTATAGTCGTTTGAATTATAAATGACCGATTAATGTTTAAAACCTTCGAAAGCCATGGAGGGCTTTCGAGAGCAGCATGGATGCGTATAGCGTGTTTT
>CAXNER010000175.1:0-3932 GCA_964201315.1 Legionellaceae bacterium | reverse complement strand
CAATGTTTCTTAATCCTCTGAGTAGCTGTGCATGAAGTTTATTATCAACAAGTGGGTACCAAATGCAATAGACGCCTGTTTCAAATCGATGGTATGCAATTTTTAATGCCTCAGGAATGTGACGGTATTCGGTTTTAATTTCGTAAGATGGGTCAAGAAAAATCAATCCTCGTCGTTCGGCCGGTGGTAGCAAGGCATTTAAGCTATCTAATCCATTGCTAAAACTATTGAATACGCGCTTTCCTAAATGAGGTAAATTTTCCAAATGCTCAAATTCACCAGGATGCAATTCACAGCAAAATAGCCGATCTTGTTGACGCAGTGCATGGGTGGCTAACCATGGTGAGCCGGGATAATAGCGTAATTTACCGCCATTATTTAATTGTTCAATCTGTTGAATGTAGGTGCTAAAGACGTTAGGTAATTGTTCACGATGGGCCCAGAGAATATCAATTCCCTGGCTTGCTTCGCCAGTTTTTATCGCCTGTTTGTCTTGTAAATCATAGATTCCCCTACCTGAATGGGTGTCTAAATATAATATTGGTTTTTCTTTGTTGGTCATGTAATTAAGTAATCTGGTCAACGTTAAATGTTTGATAACGTCTGCGAAATTACCGGCATGGTATCCGTGTTGGTAGCTGAGCATGAGGGCTTGCATGAGTGAGTAATCGCTGCAGTATAAAGGGATCTTCAAGCGAATAATATTCATTTCGAAGTTGAAGTTATTTTTTTACACTATACTTTTCAAAAGAGAAGCAAAAAAGGAGATAGTGATGGGTTTGCACAGAGATCGCGACGATAACTCGTTTTTTTCTGATTTTAAGTATGATGATGCGGATGAGTTAGATCATAAAAAAAATGTACGGCGACTGCTCGAAGATAGACTTGAGCGTAAACGACTGAAAGAAGAGTTAGATGACGAGTTGGAGGGTGAATTTAATTGGGATGATTTTGAGCCATAATATTAATCATCTTTAGAATGCATGGCTGCGGCACGCAAGGTATTTTGCAGTAATGTAGTAATGGTCATGGGGCCAACGCCGCCAGGAACGGGCGTGATCCATTGCACCTTATTTTTTGCCTCATTGAAATTCACATCGCCGTGAACCTTTCCATTGTGGTCACGGTGCATGCCTATATCGATGATAATCTGTTTGTCATGCATCCATTCTGGCTTCACTGCATTATAAGAGCCCGCTGCTACCACGACAATGTCGGCTGTAGGAATAATTTGTTCTAATTTTTGAGTGGCCCGGTGACAGATGGTGACCGTGGCCTTAGCGAGCAGTAACTCAAGTGCCATCGGTCTTCCGACAATGTTAGACGCACCAACTACTACAGCATGTTTGCCGGGTAAGGCAAGGTGGTAATAGTCTAATAATTGAATCACTCCATAAGGCGTACAGGGTCTAAGCGCTGGATTTCCTTGAGCAAGGCGTCCAAGATTATAAGGATGAAAACCATCCACGTCCTTTGTTGGTTTAATGCGTTCTATTATTTTGGCTGTATTAATGTGAGCTGGCAGTGGAAGTTGGACCAAAATGCCATCAATGTCGGCATTACTATTCAATTTATCAATTAGGGATATTAGCTCTTTTTCACGAGTGGTTGTGGGGAGATCGAAAGACAATGAATAAAAGCCAACATCTGCGCATGCTTTTCGTTTATTGCATACATAAATTGATGATGCTTCATCAACTCCGAGAAGAATGACGGCAAGGCCTGGTGGACGATGGCCCAACAGTGTCTGCGTGGATACAGTTTTTTTCAGTTCGTTTCTAATTTCTGAGGCAACTTGTTTGCCATCAATAAGCGATGCAGTCATACAGAATGGTTGTCTTTATTATTTGTGCCGATTATGGAATAGCGCAGATGGTAAAGCAATGATTTTAAGCCGCAATTAGGCGTTGCCTCAATTGGGATGGTTAAATCATTTTTTCGATAGGTATAAATTCCAATTTCTAATAGGTTACGTTAATATCAAATAGCACGTAAGGATACATATGCAAAAATGAGATTAATCACAAGCTGAGTCTGGGAGAAAAGGCACGTGCTCAAATTGTTCAAATCCAAGCACAATTCAATACTCGGTATAGACATAAGCTCTACTTCAGTGAAAATTCTTGAAGTATCTACGAACGGAGATCAATATCGCGTCGAAGGCTATGGAAGTGCGTCACTTCCTGAAAACGCAATGGAAGGTAATACCATTAAAGATATAGATGCTGTAGCGAGCAGTATAAGAAAAGTTATTAGTAACGCACATTTCTCTAGCAAATTAGTTGCATTAGCTGTTCCAGATTCGTCAGCTATCAGTAAAATAATTCAAGTGAACGATGGGTTGAGTCAGCAAGAAATTGAAGAGGTTGTGGTTGCTGAAGCTGATAAATATATTCCGTATCCAATTGATGAAATTAATATTGATTTTAGTGTAATTGGCCCTTCTGTTAAAAATACAGCGATGGTTGATGTATTAATCGTAGCCTCAAGGACTGAAAACGTTAGTAACCGGCTTGAAGTGATTGCTAGAGCAGGTCTTGAAGCTAAAATAGTTGATGTCGAATCCTATGCAGTTGAACGTGCTTCACAATTATTGAAACAAGAGTTACCTGCGGGTGGGGATAAGAAAATTATTGCCATTATTGATATTGGCGGAATGTTTACGCATTTATTCGTGTTGCATGGGATGAAGATTATTTTTTCTCGTGAAGAGGAATTCGGTGGAAAACAGCTAATTGATGCAGTGATTCAAAAATATAACATGCAGCAAGATGAGGCAATTTTAGCAATAAAGCAAAATTCATTACCTGTGGATTATGCAGATGAAGTTTTACAACCGTTCAAGGAATTAATTTTGTTGCAAGTAAAACGGGCTTTGCAATTCTTTTTTTCTACCAGCCAGCATACGTTTGTTGATCATATTTTGTTAGCCGGTGGTGTGGCTGTTCAACCAGGAATTGCTCAATTGTTGCAAGAGCATATCAATATTCCAACAACCGTTGTTAATCCATTTTTGCATATGACATGTTCTAAAGCTGTGGACAGTGAGTTGCTATCCCATGACTCCCCTATGTTAATGGTGGCGTGCGGTCTGGCGCTGAGGCGGATTGAATGAATCAATGAATGAAATAAATTTATTGCCTTGGCGTGAACAAAGGCGTGAACAAGAAAAAAAGCAATTTACCCTCTACTTGGTCGGAGGCGTGGTGGTTGCAGTGATTATTGTTTTCATAATTAATTATTACGCATTATGTTTGGTTGATGAACAGACGCAACGTAATCAACGGTTGAAAAATGAAATTGTTCAGCTTGAAAAACAAATTAAAGAAATTAGTCAGATTAAGAAATTGCGTCAAGCATTGATTGCTAGAATGACCATTGTCCAAAATCTACTAGCAACGCGCACATTAACTGTTAGATTATTTGACGAAATTATTCAAATCATGCCTGACGGCGTGTATTTAAACCATGTTGAGCGTGTTGGGGATAAAATAACATTATTAGGTTATGCTGAGTCAAATACTAATATTTCAAATTTGATGCGAAACATCGAGAGAAGCGCTTGGATCCAAAATCCAACGTTGACAGAAATTAAAAAAACAACAGAAAAAAAACAGGTTGATGAAAATCAATTTAACTTAAGTTTTGTTTTAAAACCAAAAACCCAGTATGGGGCTAAATAATAATGAATTTTAGCTTAGATGAATTAACCTTGGATAATGTTGGCCAATGGCCAAATAGTATTAAGATGGGTGTAGTGACTTTTATATCTTTGTTACTCATCGGCCTAGGATATTGGTTGATCGCTAAAGAAAATTTTGATCAATACAACACCTTAAAGGCTCAAGAAATTCCTTTGAAAAGTGATTTTGAACTAAAACAGTATCAAGCCTCTAACTTGGATGCCTACCGTGATCAAATGATTATCATGG
>CAXNER010000174.1:0-3939 GCA_964201315.1 Legionellaceae bacterium | reverse complement strand
ACCCCCTTATGGGCTAGTAAAGGCGCTCTAAGGATTATTTACTCACGCTAAGAGAGTGTCCAGAAAAGGTAATATCACTTAAGCCGCCAATATAGTGCTCAAATTAAAGCTATTTTATGGTGGATTATTTGATGATAAATTAAACTCTGCTGATTTAAAGATTACCGTGATTCAATTGGATGATCAAATGCTATCAAAGTGATTTAACCGATAAACAAAGCCTGATATCACTTGGAATGCCTGAATCATACTAAGTGTGCTGATTGGAACCTGATAGAAAGGCGATCGTCCAAAAATTTATTTATTCAACAACGCCCTGATTATGGCTAAGTTTTACTCATGAAAAGCCCGTGATTTGATAAGCCTTGCTTGGTTGAGCTCATGAACGACTTATACCAAAATGAATGGAGCCTGTATCAAAATCATTTTTGTCCAACAATGAAGCTTATTGAAAAGAAAAAGATTAACTCTCGTTATTATAAACGGTATGATACCCCTAAGACCCGACACTTCAACCACAACCAGCTTGTTTTAATCACAATAATAAGTTGTAATTTTTTTTATTTTTTGATTCTATTTGGGTTACCTCAATTACGAGTTAACGCGCCTCTATTTTTTAATGGGACACCCGTGGCTGATAATCGGCGTAAGATTGAATTTGGTGGTCTAGTGATTAAGCCGTCAATGGATGGTTACAATAAGGCCGTTATTTTAGGAGGTCTTGTTCATCTGGTTCAGTTCATTGCACAAGATGAAAATTATCAGAAACTCTTTGCGTCTATTGGCAATAATTTATTCATGAGCAAATCTGAGTAAGTGTCAACAGCCTTAGAAAATTAGATAACTCACACAAGGAGCGTTGCTTGAACCTATTAATTGCAGGTGCCACCGGATTCATTGGGAAAAAATTGGTAACGGCTTTGCAATCAAACCATACCGTTACAGTATTAGGGCGCGATATGGAGAACATCCATCGCCATTTTACCAAACCTGTCAATTCCGTTACTTGGGAAAACCTCCCTAATTTAGATGCTAGTACGTATGATGCTGTCATCAATCTTTGTGGTTATAACATTGCTGCTTCGCGATGGAGCGACAGTGTTAAAGAACAAATCATTCAATCTCGTGTTAAAACAACATCCTCGTTGGTTGATTGGGCAATCAAACAGGAAGCCAAACCACATTTTATTTGTGCAAACGCAGTTGGAATCTACGGAATGCAGGACAATGCAGATAATGCGGAGCTGGATGAGGACAGTCCTATTGATTTTGAACATCCTCGTGATTTTATGAGTGAGATAGGCATTCGTTGGCAGCAAGCGCTGCAACCCGCGATTGATTATGGTTTGAATGTAGCAAGCATGCGTTTTGGAGTGGTGATTGGTTACGGCGAAGGTATTCTAAAAAAGCTTTTACCAAGTTTTTATATGGGATTTGGTAGTGTCCTCGGGGATGGAAATCAGATGATGTCCTGGGTACATATCGATGATGTTGTGGGCGCCATCATATTCTTGCTCAACAAGCCTGATTTAAACGGGGTATTTAACCTCACATCCCCCCACCCAGTCAGTCAGGCTGAATTTGCGCGATCATTAGCGACGACGATGCATCGTCCATTGCTATTGAAAATACCGGCTTTTGTGATTCGAATTTTGTTTGGTGAAATGGGAGATTGTCTCCTGCTTAAGGGGCAGCGTGTGGTACCAAATCGTTTGATAAAGCTTGGTTACGAATTTCGTTATCCAAACCTGGTGGATGCACTGCGTCAAGAATATGTTTAATGGTTACAATTAATGGTGAATATACATGACGTCTACTGCTATCGTATGGTTCCGACAAGATTTGCGTCTCTATGACAATCCTGCATTTGCAGAGGCTTGTCGTGATCATGATGTGGTTATTCCAATATATATTTTGGATGAAATCGCCACACCTATGGGCGGATCTCAGCGATGGTGGCTTCATCATAGTTTAGCGTCGTTAGATAAGGGCTTAAAAAAACTTGGATTGAATTTGTGTCTGCGTCAAGGAAAAGCCTTAGATGTTTTAAAACAATTGGTCGAAGACTATCAAATTGAGTCTATCTATTGGAATCGTTGTTATGATCCTGTTTCAATAGAGCGTGACACAGTCATAAAAAAGGCTTTTCAAACAGGTGGCATTCGCATTGTGAGTACAAATGGTAGGGATCGCGCCCGAAATAACTTCCGATTCTTGAGAGATTTATGAGCATCCAGATATGGGTATTACCCTATAATTCCATCGCCCAAGAACCTCATCAAAAACAATCTTCATTGACTCTTTAAAACCATCCGTCGCTTTTTTTCCTAATTCATAAACTTTATCGATAATGCTCACGCTAACGCTCAATCCAGTTTTAGTTTGTGTTTTTTCAATCAACTGTTTAACCATATCATGATCACTTAAGATCACGCCCTGCATTGCCCGTGTGACATGGGGAAAAACTCTATGCTCAATCGGATTCCACTTTGAAGTATATGGTGGATAATGGGCAATGCGAATTTCTACGCCAATTTCATTGACAAGATTCTGCAAACCCTCTTTAAACACGTAACGTCGACTGGAATTAGGGGTTTCGGGAAGCAAATTACCATTTTAGCCGGTCTATCGTTAACTACATGAATTAACCAACATTTTCCAGCACCCAAAAAAGTGAATTTTAATCCAAAAACCTTTGTTTTTAGCCTGGAAATTATTCGCATAAGTAGACATATGTGAATAATACATGCCATTTTAGTTGTATTACGCGAAGCAAACCGCTATGCTAACTCTAGGGTTGATTGTTCGCATAATACATACGCATGAAACATGATGATTTGCTCAATGAATTTAAAATGATACTGGAAAAACAGGACATGTCTGACGCCTCAATTACCAGCTATCTTCAAGGCATGAAGGTTTTCACCACATGGCTTTTGGATTTTTATCAGCAGGATGTTGGCTTACTGGAAGCAACAACCCATGATTTGCGTGCCTATCGGGAACACGTCTCTAAAGTACTCAGACGAAAACCATCCACCATTAATCATCACATTCAAGTATTAAAACGATTTTATGCTTGGTCTGCACAAACTCGACTCATTCCAGATAACCCGGCTTCTTCACTTCATTTTGTGAAACGAGTAACATCCACAAAACCGCAAGCTTTAAATAAGGACGAAATTCATGCTTTGTTGCGGGCCGCAGGGCTTTCCACGCATGGACTGGCAATAAGAAACTATGCCATTGTGCAGCTCATGTTACAAGCAGGTTTGAGGGTCGGAGAAGTAAAAAACTTGCTCGTCAGAGATGTTGCCATTAGAGAGCGCTCTGGTTATGTGAATGTTGTTGATGGAAAAGGTAGAAAACACAGGGAGGTTCCATTGAACTCTATTGCGCGCAGGGCATTAACCAGCTATTTAGAGGCGCGTGGTATTATTGAACCAGACGATTTCCTCTTCATTACTAAGCGTGGTGTATCAGGCACGATCCGAGCACTTCAACTGTTGATTAGTAGCTTGGCAACGCGAGCGACCATTACTCGAATTAACGTCACAGCCCATACATTACGCCACACATTTGCCTCTCAATTTTTGCAAGCAAATCCTGGCTGTCTTGTTGAGTTGTCTATGTTAATGGGTCATGAATCCATTGATACCACAGCCATTTACACGAAAGCATCAAAAGAAACATTAGCAGATCAGATTGAACGCTCAGGGGTAAATGTCGATGCAAACTGATACTGAGATAACAGAAGACCAGCTAGCCATTGACTGGACACTCACTGACAGTGATATTCAGTTTATCAAAACACATTCAACTCAATGTATTAAATTTGCGGCTCTTTTTTGTCATTTAAGGGCCTACGGTCGTTTTGTTAGCAAAGATGATGCCCTTTCATTTACCGCATTAAGTTATCTTGCAAAGCAATTGGGAGAG
>CAXNER010000173.1:0-3958 GCA_964201315.1 Legionellaceae bacterium | reverse complement strand
CACGAACGGGTTCTGGGGGAGTGAGCAGTTACCTGAAATTTAAACCGTGCTCAAAAAATAGACTTCCAATTGAGAACAGCTGGGATTATATGATCAATATTGACAGTTACTTTTCACTATACTAATAGTTAATAAGACAAAACAAGGATGAAATTAATTATGGACCGCGAAATTAATATGAAACGATTTGTTATGGGCTTTCTTGCTGGATGTCTGGCAACGATAAGTAGTGCTAGTGTTTTTGCTTGTACTGCTATTGTAATTACAGACGTTAATGGTGTCGCCTATAGTGGTAAGACTATGGAATTTTCATTTCCAATCCCACTAAATATGCAATATGTACCTGCTGGCACGAAAATACGTTCTAAAACTCCCAGCGGCCAAACGGGTTTGGAATTTAATACCAAGTATCCTGTTTTGGGGCTTGGAATGCTCCTTTCTCCTGGTGCCAACCAAGACACAATGGTGGAAGCCATGAATAACCAAGGCTTATCACTTAGCTCAAATCAATTCAATAATAGCAAAGCTCCAGCAGCTCTAGGGGATGATAATCACAAGATTTTAGCTGCTTCTGATTTTGCCATGTGGGTACTAGGTAATTTTCAATCTGTTAGCCAAGTTAAGCTGGCTTTACAAGCGGGTGATGTAAAAATTTGGCTGCCTAAAGTGCCATTTATGGGCAATGTTGCAATGCCCATCCATTATGGAATTTTTGATAAAACAGGTGCAGGGATCGTTGTTGAATATTCTAAAGGACAACAGAACATTTATGATAATGAAGTTGGAGTCATGACCAATATTCCCGATTTCTCATGGCATTTACAGAACTTAAATAACTACGCATTTTTAGATAATAAGGATCGCAATCAGGGCAAGTTCAATAATTTTGAGGTATCTGCACCTGATAGTGGTAATGCTTTGGTGGGATTACCTTCGGATCAAACGTCAGCTGGCCGTTTTGTTAAAGCGGCTTACTATACTAATTTTGTTCGTAAGCCGAAAAATTCTGACGATGCGATCATCACTATAGCGCATATTTTGAATAACTTCGATCGCCCAACTGATCTATCTATAGATCCTCCGGGTGTTGTAGGTGATGGCCCAGCAATGAAAACCGTTGGCAGCGAAGTCACCTTATTTACATGGTTATCAGATAAAGCGCGTAACCGATTTTATCTAAGAACAATTGGCTCATATAATTATACGATGATAGACATGAATAAGCTTGCTTCAGAAAAGGAATTTAAGAAACTTCCAATCTCAATATTTGACAATATCTCGTCAGATTCAACTCATTTATTATTGGGCGTGTCCAGTAAGTAAATAAAGATCGATGACGGCAATAGGCAGGGTGCTAAATTGGCGCGTAAAAAACCTTGATTACGCTTTGCTGCATGAAGGCTACGTGTTTTAATATAATTTTTTTTAATGTGGTGGCTATGGGTGGACTCGAACCACCGACCTCAGCATTATGAGTGCCGCGCTCTAACCAGCTGAGCTACATAGCCATAAGAGGTCGTGATTTTGTCTTTTTCAGTGATTGATGTCAAGAATTAATTGTAGTTTGGAGGTTAAAATAGCGGTTTCTAGCCGCGTTTGTGTTGTGTTAAGTCTATAAAAAAGTTGTCATCCTCGCCTTCGCGGGAATGACAACGTTGAGACCTTTATTGCTCATCTATTAAATGATTAAGATAAAGAGAGCACCGGCCCCTCGTAACACTTGAACCAGTAACTCATTTTTTTTCTGTAATGCTGTTGTTTGGAGTTCTTTGGAGCTGGTTGTGGGTTGTTTGTTTGCGGCGATAATAATATCGCCGGGCCGTAAACCCGCACGCCAGCCGGCACTGTTTTCTGATGCACCGACCACTTGGACCCCAACAATATGACCATGCAATGGCGAGTCTTGCTCAAAATTTCTAAGCGCAAGTCCATAAAGAAATGGGTTGTTGGATTGGAGTTTCTGCTCGTTCTTTTTGGTGTCAGTAACAATCGCATTTAAAGAAAGCTCTTTGCCATTACGGTTTATTTTGATTTTAGCATCACTGCCTACACGCAATAAGCTGATAGTGGTTTTCACCTGTGTGGCTTGTGAAATTTTGGTGTCATTGATCTGTACAATCACATCACCAGCTTTTAAACCCGCCATTTCGGCAGGTGAGCCTTCATTTACTTGGGCGATAAGCGCCCCTTGAAAATTATCAGGATACCCCATGGCCTGAGCTAATTCAGGGGTAAGGTGTTGCACAAAAATACCCATCAAACCACGATGAACAGAACCGAATTTGATAATTTGTTGTGCAACGTCTTTTGCCATATTGATGGGGATGGCAAAACCAATGCCAACGCTTCCACCGTAGAGTGAAATAATAGCGGTATTAATACCAATAAGCTCACCCTTAACATTGACCAAGGCGCCACCAGAATTTCCAGGGTTAATCGCCGCATCGGTTTGGATAAAGTTTTCTATGCCTTCAATGTTAAGATCACTGCGTTTCATCGCGCTAATAATACCAAACGTGGCTGATTGGCTGTTACCAAAGCTGTTAAGGCCAAAAGGATTGCCAATGGCTACGACAAAATCGCCTACTTCAATATTGTCTGAATTGCCGATAGGAAGGCTTTTTAAATTTTTGGCATCAATTTTAAGGACGGCTATATCGGTTTCGCTATCACCACCGACTATTTTTGCTTTCAAGCGTCTGCCATCGTTTAACGTAACAGTAATCAATGTTGCGTTACGAATAACGTGATCATTGGTGATGATGACTCCATTTTGTGGGTCAAGAATAACACCGGAGCCAATGCTCTGAAATTTTTTGGGTAGTTGGGGTGTGGTAGGGGGTTTATCTTGATTGTCCTCATCGTCTTGTGAGGGTGGTAAAACGCCAGGAGTAATCCCTTGGACCGCAACGTTAACAATGGCAGGCATCGCGTTCTTTAGAACGGGTGCCAGAGTCGGGAGTAGGCTTGCTGTATCAGCAACTGCAGAATACAGGGTTACTGAGAGCACTACGCCTAAAAAATACCTTAAGTTATGTATCATATTACGCATCCTTTCATAGAGGGTGTTAACAGACCCTAGGTATTGTTAAACCAAATGAGTGTAACCATTCTACCGGTTTGCTCTTCACGGCGATAGGAGTAGAACTTATTTTTAAGTTCATAGGAGCAAGCACCTGATTGATACACTGCCTGTATGCCTTGAGCGTTTAGAATTAACTCAGCCATCTTAGGCAGATTGGCATAGGTATGTGAATCAATTTTTTTAAAAGTATTGTTTGTAAAAGGGTAGCGACTAGTAAAAGCATCTCTCATTTCAAAACCGATTTCGTAACAGTTTTGACAAATAGCTGGACCAATCCAAGCTAGAAGCTCGTCTGAATGACTCTGCATTTTAGTTAAGGTATTTTCTACAATACCATTGACCAACCCTCGCCATCCCGCATGAATAGCCGCAATTTCTGTTCCACTTTGATTACAAAGTACAATGGGTAGACAATCTGCTGTCATGATGGCTAAAGGAACGTTGGTTTGTCGAGTAATGGCGGCATCCGCATGGCGATTGGGTTCATCCTCAACGACAACGCATAGATTAGTATGGGTTTGTTCAAGCCAGACAGGCTCATGCGTAAACTCCAACGATTGCCGCAACAAAAGGCGGTTAGCAAGTACTCGCTCCTCATTATCTCCAACATGCAGTGCGAGATTATTGAAGTCGTAAGGTGGCTTACTATGGCCTGCAGATCGAGTCGTTGTTAGCGCACGAACATTCGATGGCGCTGGCCAGTTGGCAAGAAGGTTAGACAAAATCTTTATCCAACGTTGCTAAAAGAAATTGAAAATCATCTGGCATTGGGGCGGTGAACGTCAACTCCTCTTTGCTGCTTGGATGAAGCAGAGACAATGTGGCCGCGTGTAGCGCTTGTCGTTTAAACTGTTGTAAAACAACGCGTAGTTC
>CAXNER010000172.1:0-3958 GCA_964201315.1 Legionellaceae bacterium | reverse complement strand
TTAGACGCTCCGCAATTTCTTTTGCAACAGAACCATTTGGAAATAGTGAGGCCAGAAAACGTCTTGCCTCTGCTGGACCCAAATGCCGATAAAGTTGGTTTCTTACCGCGGCGTCTTCCGCTGTTGTACTGAAAGCCCACAGCTCAATGGGTCCCAATGTCAAGGTTAAGAGCTGAACACTCACCCCCCCTTTAGTGGCAAATTGCGCAAGAAAAGTGGCGCCACCCTGCCTAGGACCATGTACTCGGTTTCGCAAAGCAGTTTTTGCCGTTTCAGACAAACCAAAGATCTTGCATGTCTTCTCAATTGCTTGCGAAGGGCCTGCATCCATTATATAAATGGATGTTGCAAAATCAATCATCACTGGATCAAAATCATCTACTGATTGAGACAACAACGAAATTTGAACTTTCCATTTTCGACCTTCACGCATATCAATAATTACCTGCTCTCTAACCGCCGATGATTTTGATGTGCGATGAAACTCATCATACACAATACGTTTTGGATCTTCTCTAATCTCACCAATCCGCTCTTTATGGTAAGCCTGGTACTGCAGAGGAGTATTTGTCATGCTTTCCTCTGTCAAATAATAGTGCCGAGCCAGTACATAACGAGCAAGCATATACATTACGGATGTTTGACGATCTGCGGCATCCCCTCCACTTTTTGCTACCTCATCCAAATCAAGCGAAACCACCCGTGCATCACCAATATCAAATGCAGTAACTCGCGACAAAATAGGGTATTCGCGCACAGCGCCTGATACCATCCTAGAGAATGAATTGATTAAAGACTCGCCAGTAGGGGCGGTAACCTTTTCATACAAATCTTCAATAGACGCCGTACGACATATTGAAGCGGCATCTGCAAGGAGCGGCATCGCGTAGCGCTGCGCTAATAAGGCCTCGTGAGCAAAGCCCGCTGAATAAAGCGAATCCGTTACTTCCCACCATGTGGATTTGGAGTCACGCACAAAACCAATTTCTTCTAATATACTATCAATAAATTCTTCAACCCCTGGTGAATAAGGTGTTGGATTAAATTCATCAGCCAAGCTTTTGTACAACTCATCAACCACCATACCCGTTAAATCAGGCATACCGTCATACGGTTTGTCTGCACCCAATGGCGTAGTCAACAATGTTAAAAAGTTAACCAAAAATGAACGCTCCAATGCCGTCGGGTACCGGCAACCCAATTGTGTATCAAATGGATTAATAGAGTACTCAGGCGACATGCGCAATCGATGATAGGCGACTAAATGACGCTTAGACGCCGGTAATGCCTCTTTAAGCAAAGAAATGAGACCACTACTTGATGGACCGATGTCAATGATAGCAATGCGTGGCAAACGGGTTAAACCTGCAGACAAGCATAACGCTAAATTTTGAGCATTGGATAAAACTGATTTACCCGAACCGGGACGCGCATATACCAGATCAATCCATGTAGTTTGCTGTGTTGAGCCCGGTTGAAAAGGCCAAGGTTTTCCATCAGGTGATCGATAGAGCAAAGCGCCTACTTCCCAAGGTGACGCGGGGCGTGTAATCGGAAGCATTGATATTATTGCTGAGAGTGGGGCAACGGTAGGCACAGCAGGGCTTGCGGTAGTAACCGCCAACATGCTGGCAGTAAACCCTGCAAAAGGGTCACCACACATCTCAGATACGTCCGTCGAGCCCCAACCCTCGATTGCTTTCACTAGCTCAGAACTACGCCGACGCAGTGTTGGAAGATCACCCTCTGGTGCCCAGGTTGTTGCAACCACTCGCAAGCGAACAATCACCTCATCTGTATTAATTTGTAAATATTTTAATAAATTTACTGAGTCACTGATTAATCGATTTTGCGCTGATGAGAAACTTAAAATAGACGACAGCAAACCTTTAAGCTTCGTCGTCGCTAAGCCTTCACTCTCCATGAAAAAAGAAATCCGCCAAGGTATGTGTGAAGGCAGAAGTCTAGAAAATAAAGTAATAAATGGCCTAATATCTTTAGGGAATAAATCTATATAGGCAGAAGAATAGATTTTGTCACCAACTAAAACAGTACGTCGGTCAAGTGTCTCAGCATCCCTTGGAATAACTTGTTTTGCTAACGACGGCCACATTAAATCTGAAGCATCGCCTTCAAAACCATTAACTTCGCGCACGTACATTTTATCGCCAGGCAACGATGCCCGCCAATCATCAGCAGTAAAATCAGGATCTGCAGTCATGCGAATTGCATGAATTGCCTCATGCACTTCTAACAGTTTTGCAAAGACATTTAGCGTATCAAGATCGTTTTGCACAGCACGAACATAAGCTCCATGAGTATCTCGAAGCTCCGGGATTGCTGCAAAAACTGTTTGTGAATTTTTAAAAGAAGGCGCTTTTTTTTCTTTGATCATTTTCATTTTCGCTTTATTCGAAATTTTCAATTGATCAGTAGGTAGATTAAAAGGTCGCGTGATAAGCACAAAATAAACACGCTCTTCTGCGCAATACTGTGCTAAAAAATTCACCCTCTCATTAAATAAATCCTCTAAATTAAGCTCCAATCGCTTTTCAGTTGCCTCTGCTTGGGCATATATATCACGAATAACTTTTTTTATGTTTTGTTTGTCATGACTGAAATATACTTGCAATGCATGTCCCGGACGACCCATTGCACCTTGAAATGCATTCGTTATGCCCTCGACTAGTCGATCAAACTCCTCTACTCCGGCAAGTGCCGTAACACCCTCAATTTTAAGTATGGAGAGTAGAGAGCCATCATGGTTGACAAGCACAGTAGGGCTATCAGCCGTCTCAAGCTCACAATATGATTCAGTTGTTTGCTTTAATGAAGTACTTAACCAGGCAAAAAAGGTATCTACACCCTCAAAAAAAGATTCCACCCATTTCGTCATTCCTTTGTCCTTATTTCTCAGCCATTTCTTCCAAGGCGCTTGCAGCCCACCGCTCTATTTGCTTACGAAACTTAGCTCTAGATGGTAATAACCGAATATTATTAAATATTTTTGTTAAATTCTCATTAGTCACAGGTCCTGAGTCAATCAGTAAATGACCAAAAATTGAGGGGTCACTCGTCCCTTCTCCAAATTTTTCTTCAACGACTTGTGAGCGAAACTTAAAACTTCTATATATCGTCTGAGCACTGTTCTTGTAACCAGTATCATTTGTAATAGCACAAAATAGCACATGGCAAAGACTATTTAATTCCGGCTGTGATAACTCAGGTCGGTAGATTAAAGTTCCCCCCCCATAACCACCTACACCTACAGACTCAATAAACAAACACTGAGAACAGAAACAACAGGCAGTGGCCAAATTGGGCAACCGGTTATTATTATAGTCTCCATCCAAATTCACTATGTCTTGATACAGTCTGGCTTGAAAACCACAAAATTGACATGTGTATCTATCTCGCTGAAATATTTTTTGTTCATGGGCTTTAAATCGAGGATCAGCTTTCCTAGCAGAATACATACGCCAGGCTCCAGGACTTGCCATTAATTTTAGTTCACAGCGTCCTTGGATATTTACCATGTATTAAGCTCACCTTTAAATATGATATTAGGTGCTGGAAAATGAGGGTTCATCTTCCAGACTCAAATTCTTACTATGAAAAAATCGTACCTTTAGGACCTGCTGTTGTACCACCTGTTGCACCAAACATTGTAGCACCTGCCACGCCTAGAATTGTTGGTAAAAACAACAATGCTGCGGCAATAAAAATAAGTCCTATCGGTGTGCCAATTGGAACTTGCGTAGGATTATCTTTATGTTGCTTAAATTTCATGATGGCACCAATTGCAAATGCTAAGCCGGCTATATAAGACCCTGCGGTAATCAATTTTGCTACACTTGTGAATGTACTAGTAACTGATGAAGCCATCACTCCGAGATCTGGAGCAGCCATACTGACTCCGCTAACCATTAACAACCCAAATCCAGCGAGCATGACAACG
>CAXNER010000171.1:0-3980 GCA_964201315.1 Legionellaceae bacterium | reverse complement strand
TGCGCGCTGCGTTACAGATGGCTAATTCCGGTTTAAAAGTTGCTTTGCTGTCAAAAGTTTTTCCTACTCGTTCGCACACGGTTTCAGCCCAAGGAGGAATCACTACGGCACTTGGCAACGCGCATGATGACGACTGGCGTTGGCACATGTACGACACGGTAAAAGGCGCTGATTATATCGGTGACCAGGATTGCATTGAGTATTTATGTAAAACGGGCCCTGAAGTTGTCTATGAGCTTGAGCACATGGGGTTACCATTCTCTCGCACGGATAACGGTAAGATTTATCAACGTCAGTTTGGCGGGCAGTCTCAAAATTTTGGTGGGGAACAGGCCGCGCGTACCTGTGCCGCAGCTGACAGAACAGGCCATGCATTGTTACACACGTTGTATCAACAAAATTTAAAGGCTAAAACGCATGTCTTTAGTGAATGGTTGGCATTGGATTTCGTTAAGGATTCGGATAATCGTATTGCTGGTGTGACAGCGATGTGTATTGAAACAGGTGAGTTGGTCTTTTTTCAAGCACGAATCTGCATTATAGCCACAGGTGGTGCTGGTCGTATTTACCAATCTACAACCAATGCTTATATTAATACAGGCGATGGTTTTGGAATGGCATTGCGGGCAGGTCTTCCATTGCAAGACATGGAGATGTGGCAGTTTCACCCAACAGGTATTGCGGGTGCAGGAACACTTGTGACTGAGGGATGCCGTGGTGAGGGCGCTTACCTGATTAATAAAGACGGTGAGCGTTTTATGGAACGCTATGCACCCCATGTCAAAGATTTGGCATCACGTGATGTAGTGGCACGTGCTATTGCTTTGGAACTTCGCGCTGGAAAAGGCTTTGATCCGAAGGGTATTGATCACGTTAAATTAAAGCTAGATCACTTGGGTGCTGATTTGATTAAGGCACGATTACCTGGAATTCGTGAGCTTTCCATGAAATTTGCAGGCGTTGATCCTATTGTTGAAGCAATTCCGGTTGTGCCTACTTGCCATTATTCAATGGGGGGCATTCCCACCAATATACATAGTCAAGTTTTAACGAAGCACCGTGGTAAAGACCAGGTTGTTGATGGCCTTTATGCGGTGGGTGAATGTGCTTGTGTTTCTGTTCATGGCGCAAATCGTCTGGGTGGTAATTCGTTGCTTGATCTTGTGGTATTTGGACGGGCCGCTGGCCTGCACGTAGAACAACTATGGCAATCCAATCAAATGCCTGACATGGGTTATGTTGCTGATGATGATATTGAGGCATCTGTTGCACGTTATAAGCGTTGGCAAACATCAAAAGATGGTGAAAGTCCTGCAGTCATTCATGATGAAATGCAGCGAGTCATGCAAGAAGATTTTGGTGTGTTTCGTACGGGTGATGTCATGGAGAAAGGCTTGCTTCGCTTGCAAGCATTAAGAGACCGATTGAGCAACGCCAAATTAGCAGATAAAAGCGAGGTATTTAATACAGAGCGGGTTAGCGTACTGGAATTGGATAATCTCATGGCCACAGCTTATGCAACAGCAAAATCGGCCCTTTCTCGCACAGAAAGTCGAGGCGCACATAGCCGCGAAGACTATCCGAAGCGTGATGATGCTAATTGGATCAAACATACATTGTATTTTGAACATGACGATAAAATTGATTCTCGTCCAGTGAATACGTCACCAAAATTTGTCGAGCCACTTGAGCCGAAAGAACGCGTTTATTAAGGGGATACATCATGGCTGAGATGAGAAATGTGAATCTGTCTATCTACCGTTACAATCCAGACGTAGATGCCAAGCCTTTTATGAAAGAGTATACGATAGAAATTCCTGTTAAAAGCGATCCGATGCTTTTGACGTTGCTTGAACGTTTAAAAGCCGAGCAAGACCCAACTATCTCTTTTCGACGTTCCTGTCGTGAGGGAGTTTGTGGTTCTGATGGGATGAATATTAACGGCACGAATGGGTTGGCTTGTGTGACACACATATCAATCTTAAAGACTGATAACATCGTGATTCGGCCATTGCCAGGGTTTCCCGTGGTACGTGATTTGGTTGTTGATATGACGCAATTTTACAAACAATACGAGCGCATCGAACCCTATCTGCAAAATGATACAGTAGCTCCCGCACGCGAACGGCTGCAATCGCCCGAAGAACGAGCGCAGTTGGATGGTTTGTATGAGTGTATTCTTTGTGCTTGCTGTACCAGCGCTTGTCCATCGTTCTGGTGGAACCCAGAGAAATTTGTAGGTCCTGCCGGGTTATTACAAGCAAAACGGTTTTTAGCAGATAGCCGCGATACCGCAACTGAACATCGTTTAGAAAAACTGCAAGATCCGTTTAGCGTGTTTCGTTGTCGGACAATTATGAACTGCGCAAATGTTTGTCCGAAAGGGCTCAATCCGTCGCGGGCGATAGGTGAGATACGTAAACAAATGTTGAATCAGGAAACTTGATAGTTCCTTTGGAGAGAAATACATGATTGGTAGTAATCTGCAGAAAGAGTGGGAAAACTCGTATTTGTCGGGTGGAAGTATGGCCTACGTAGACGCGTTGTATGAAGATTATTTGGCGGATCCAAATTCCGTTTCTGCGGATTGGCAAGCGGCTTTTAGTGCTTTGCCTAAAGTAAATGGTCAGATGGCGGATGTTTCTCATCGGGATATTCGTAATTATTTTCTGGAAAATGCGGATAGAAAACCGATACAAGCGGTAACTGCAGATGCAAAACAAGCTCAGGTCGCTGATCTTATCAATGCGTTTCGTAAGCTTGGTCATCTTGCAGCAAAACTTGATCCATTAGAGATGACAACGCGTGATGCGGTTTCTGGGCTTGAATTGTCTTCTTATAATTTAACTGATGCAGATTTGAATCATACCTTCTTTGCCGGAGACACCTTTATCAAAGAGCAAATGCCTCTTCGTGAAATTTATCAAATCTTGAGCGAGACTTATTGTGGCAGTATAGGCATTGAATACATGCACATTGCTGATGAAGAAGAAACGCAGTGGATACAGCATAGAATGGAGTCTGCTAATGGACGTGGTGTGTTTGATGCCAATAAAAAAAGAGAAATTCTTAAAGAGCTCATTGCTGCGGACGGGCTCGAACGATACCTAGGCACCCGTTATGTTGGACAAAAACGTTTCTCGCTTGAAGGTGGCGATTCGTTGGTTCCTATGATGAAAGAAATTATTCGATTGGGCGGTGCCGGTGGCGTCAAAGAAATTGTGATTGGTATGGCTCATCGCGGACGTTTGAACGTATTGGTGAATGTCCTTGGCAAGGGCCCTCAGCAATTGTTCCAAGAATTTGAAGGCAAGGGTAATTCAGAGCGAACCGGAGATGTGAAATATCATTTAGGTTTCTCGTCAGATATAAAAACTGAAACAGACGCTATTGTGCATGTAGCACTCGCATTTAATCCTTCACATTTAGAAATTATAGGGCCAGTTGTACAAGGATCAGCGCGCTCTCGATTACGTCGACGAAATGATTTAGAAAAGAAAGACACTGTGTTGCCCCTTGTGTTGCATGGTGATGCAGCTTTCGCAGGCCAGGGTGTTGTGATGGAGACGTTTAATTTTTCCCAGGCACGCGGGTATTGTACAGGTGGTAGTGTTCATATAGTGATTAATAACCAAATCGGGTTTACCACCAGCAACCCATTGGATGCACGCTCTACCCTCTATTGCACAGACGTTGCAAAAATGGTGCAGGCACCCATTATTCATGTTAATGGAAATGATCCAGAGGCTGTTGTATTTGCTACTCAGCTTGCGTTTGAGTTTAGAATGAAGTTTAAACGTGATGTTGTAGTGGATTTGGTGTGTTATCGACGCCATGGTCACAATGAGGCTGATGAACCATCGGTTACTCAACCTGATATGTACAAAAAAATTAAGACGATGCCGACATTGCGTGAAATATACGCTGAGCGTTTGATAGCTGATGGTTTAACCACTCAAGAAACAGTGGATGGTTTAATG
>CAXNER010000170.1:0-4018 GCA_964201315.1 Legionellaceae bacterium | reverse complement strand
TGATATTCATTATTTTAGAACACGCCTGTCTCTTTCTTATCTTCATGGCCAACCCTATGATATCCAAAAAACTAACGACATTGAAAATTTATTTAATACACATGGGACGGTGGTTCCAGGAAGCTTAGTAAGCGCTGATCTCGCTGAGGAATACACCGTTACCCAAAATTGGGTGGCAGTTATGGAGGCTTACATTTACTACCACACGGCAACAACTTTTTTTGGTAGTGCCGGAATCAGTGAAAACGGCCAATTTGTACAGGTAGGTAGCAATGACCTCTATAATGTAAGCTTAGCACCAGCAATAGAATATAATTTCACCTCTAACTATGGCCTCATTGCTGGCCCCTGGTTTGCAGTGAAGGGTAAAAATTCTCCGGTATTTATGTCTTTCGTTATTGCATTTAACGCTTATTGGTAACTGATTCAAATCACTGTCCCTCTATGGTAGCATCAACCACTTTTAATAAGAGGGATTCATAATGTGGTTTAACAACGCGCTAATATACCAGTATGAGCTTGATGAGTCTGTTGATCTAACAGCTGCATTATCAAACGACGCTTTAAAACCTTGCCCACCCCACGCCCGATTTATTTATGGATGGTTGCCTGCGACTGCCGATGAGCTGGTTCAAGAAACAGCAGGTTCCTCACTTTTTTGCATGGGAAAAGAAGAACGAATTCTCCCACGTGGGGTGATCAATCGCCTGCTTGCTGAACGTGTTCTAAAACTCGAAACAGAACAAGGACGCACAGTAAAACGTACCGAAAAATCACAAATCGCTGAAGAATTGGAATTTGAATTACTACCAAAGTCTTTTTGCCTTCAAAAACGTTTACCAGCCCTTCTAGACCAAGTCTCCAAAAGGTTAATTATCAACTCAGCCAGTGCCAATCAAGCCTCACAACTGACATCACTATTACGAAAATCCCTACCTGGTATTCGCATTGAACCGTTGCAACACATGGAAAACTTAGCGGTACGTTTTGCCAATTGGATAAGTGACCCGGCGATGCTACCCCCCTCGTTTCAACTCGCCTCTGATTGTCTGCTTATCTCACTTGATGATGAGAAAAAACGCTTCAATTGCAAAGGTTACGAGTTACCAGCTGATGAAATACTGACATTACTGTCGCAAGGCTTAGCGGCCGCAGAAATATCCATCATATGGAACGAGCGCATCCAACTTACATTAACGCATGACTTTACCTTCAAACGTTTGAAATGTTTAGATTATCTCATGGACGAATTCAACGACGTTAGTCAACTCGACGAAAAATATGAGCAACAAGATGCAGCGTTAACCTTGCTCGCAGGTGAGTTACGTGAATTGACCAATGACTTACTAGCAACATTATCTAGCGATGAATCCGACTTAAAATTGACACCGCAATCTGCAGCACTGCAATCACAAGAAGCAACAGAAGCCTGTCCTTTTTAGTAGCCAGGTTCGTTGAGGGATCAATATAAATGCCGACGTCCCGCGTTTTATGCGCGAGATAAAGCGATGTTGCTAAATTACTGGATCCTGCGGTCAAGCCGCAGGACGGAGACAAGGTGGTCTGGTGAAACTTTAAAGCACCTTATTGTTTGTATTTAGCTCACCCACGCTTTTGCCCTGACTCTTTATCTTACTTAAGCCAAAATTAGCTTATGGGTTACTATGATAAGTCGACTGATAAACCGCTAAAGCATCATCAGCTGCTTTCTTCAAGCCTAATGCCATGTTCACATGATAGATCAAAGCCAGAGCCGGTTTAGTGCTCGGTGCTTGCGGGTACGTTTTAATGAGATAGCTGGCGCGCTCTTCTGCGGCAACAAATTTTTTGTGCCCATAATAGTAATTAGCTGCATTTAGCTCGCGTTGTGCGAAAAGATTCCTCAAATAGATCATGCGTTGCAATGCATTGGCTTTATAACGACTGTCGGGAAATTTTTGTACCAATGTCGCAAAATCAGAAAAAGCTTGAGATTGAGTACCTGGATCTCTCCAAGATTCATCCAAAGGCAGTAGATTAGCAAGCGTTCCGCGCGCTTGTTGGAAGTTAGCCAACCCCTTCATGTAATAAGCATAATCTACTCGTTTCGCCCGCGGGTAAAGATGGATAAAGCTTTCGGCTGTTGCAGCCGCTGAACTGAAATCCCCTTTTAAATAATAAGCATATATTAAATCAATTTCGGCCTGCTCAGCGTAATCATTGAAGGGATACATGGTTTCCAGTGCTTCCAAACGTTTTATTGCCGCTGTATATTGTTCCTTTGACATCGCTTTCTGTGCGTCCGTGTATAACTGTTTAGCCGTCATCCCTTGAAAGGGATTGTTATCATCATCATCCTTACTCCACCACTTGTTACAAGCCGTTAAAGACAACAAAAGACCTACTACTAATACCACTTTAATTTTTTTCATAAAACATCCTATTTAAAAAAACTGTTTGCAAACAAAATGGGGTTGCGATATTATCTCGCTCGGAGAGATGGCAGAGCGGTCGAATGCGGCGGTCTTGAAAACCGTTGAAGGGTAACCTTCCCAGGGTTCGAATCCCTGTCTCTCCGCCATCAAATACTGTTTAAATAACAATAAGTTACGTTCAGTCATCATAAATCAGACCAACCCACTCGTTTCTTTAACCACAGCATCAATGGCAATCAAGCTCATGAGTAGTTTCTTCATGGAGGCAATTGGCCAGCTATTAGGCCCATCACTCAATGCTTTATCAGGATCAGGGTGTGTTTCCATAAAAATCCCTGAAATTCCTGCGGCAACCGCTGCTCTAGCCAATACAGGGATAAACTCTCGCTGCCCACCAGAACTACCATCATTACCACCAGGTAACTGAACAGAATGCGTTGCATCATAAACAACAGGGCACCCCGTTTCTCTCATGATTTGCAAAGAACGCATATCGGAAACCAAATTATTGTAACCAAAACTTACGCCACGCTCACAGACCATGATTTCTTCATTACCACAGGCTTTTGCCTTAGCAACCACATGTTTCATTTCCCAGGGCGCTAAAAACTGCCCTTTTTTAATGTTCACAGGCTTCATCAATGCGGCAACGTTTTGAATAAAATTTGTTTGGCGACAAAGAAGTGCTGGCGTCTGTAAAACATCAACAACACTAGCCACTTCCTGTAATGGTGTGTCTTCATGCACATCCGTAAGAACGGGTACGCCAATTTGTGCTTTGACTTTTTCAAGGATCATTAATCCTTTTTCAAAGCCAGGACCTCGATAACTAGTCATCGACGAGCGATTAGCCTTATCAAATGACGATTTATAGATAAATGACATACCGAGCTGCGAACAGATTTCCTTCAGATAGCCCGCTGTCTCCAAAGCAAGTCCTTCGCTTTCGATGACGCATGGACCCGCTATCAAAAATAATGGGGAGTTTATACCTACGTCAAAACCACATAATTTCATTCAATATCCTTTTGGACCTGGTTGGATCCTCTATTTTGGTGATAGTTACGTGCAGCCAACACAAACTGCTTAAATAAAGGATGACTGTCTCGTGGCGTTGAAGTGAACTCAGGATGAAACTGACAGGCAAGAAACCATGGATGCGAAGCAATCTCTATCATTTCGACAAGGTTACCATCAGCTGATCGCCCAGCAATGGTCATGCCATGCTCTACAAGCGCATCCACAAATTTATTATTCACTTCGTATCGATGCCGGTGTCGTTCAACAATTTGTGGTTTACCATACACCTCAATCGCGAGCGAATCTGGTTCTAATTTACACAGTTGCGCGCCTAAACGCATGGTGCCACCAAGATCACTCTGCTCATCACGCTGATTGACACTACCATCGCCTGCCATCCACTCACTAATTAATGCAATAACCGGATAAGGCGTTTCTTTATCAAACTCTGTAGAATTTGCGCCGATCAGGCCAACCACGTTACGAGCGAACTCAATAATGGCTGTTTGCATACCTAAACAGATACCCAAAAAAGGCACCTTTTCTTCGCGTGCATACTGAATAGATTGAATCTTCCCTTCTAC
>CAXNER010000169.1:0-4030 GCA_964201315.1 Legionellaceae bacterium | reverse complement strand
CTTTTTATCACCCTATCTTTACGAGACGTTTCAGTTGATTCATCAACCAACGAAAGTTTGTTTATAAATAATTCATCACCAAGTACTGGTGCCAGACGTTGCTTATCATAGAAGTTTATTAACGCTTCATTTAGAGCTATATCCTCCATAAAAGAGCGATAGTGTTCTGCTTTATTAGCAGATTCTGAAATTTGGCCATACACTTCCGACCGAACTAACCAACTCGGTGAAGGGCCTCTGTCAATATAAGCAGAATAACTAGACCAGGGATAATGTTCCAAGTCATTTACCATCCTTGCTGCAAGCGGATTAAGATGAATATACTTTGAAAGATGTAGAAGATAAGCGTCCGAATCAACTAATATTGCCTTATAGCGACCGCGGAACAGTGGACCATCTGTATCTTTTGCTCGATTGAGACGCTGGGTGAACACTCCATTAATATGCCTCATCGCTCTGCCAAGATTACCTCGTGGAGTTTTTATTAATAGATGGTAATGATTGCTCATCAAACAATATGCGTGAATTTCTATACCAAATTGCGTGTGTGCCTCTTTAACAGTTATTAAAAACTGTTCACGATCATTGTCGTCGTCAAAAATATCACGGCGACCAGCCCCTCGGTTCATGACATGATAATAAGCATCCTCAAACTCTATACGTTGTGGTCTAGACATGAAAAAATAACTCCAAATCAATCCTACATTAGCTAGGAATCTAAACGCTATATCTAATGGGATAGCTAGAAATGCGTGCATAAAAAGAGAGTATCAAAATTAAATAACATTATAAATAGACTTGACCCCTAAGCTTTTGCAAGCACGATGAGCCTGTTTCAGAGCAATGATTTCTGCAGATGTAAGTGTTAAGCCGTTCATGCCATATAGCATGATCCCATTAATTAAAATTGCAAGTAATTTTTGATGGGTGATTCCTAAATTTCATTCGCGAGGCGTATACCTTCGTGCATGCTATCTATCTCTATGGCTAAAAATGTAAAACCGCTTAAAATAAGCACGGAAAGTCATGTCTTTAAAACATGGATTTAGCATAGCAATGCTTGTAGTGATTAAAAATTGGCTACCGAATGCCAGGGTTGACTATTAATGGGCTTTAACGGGAATTCCTGCTCAAAGGCCAAAACCCTTTCCATTACTGCAAAAAGCCCGGGGTTTATATGTAAATGCGGCTTAACTTACTGCCATTAGACTCTGACCCTAATGGTACTTAGAGGGTGTCCGGAAAGCCCATTGGTCGGTGCACCGAGCTACAATTCGTGATACTAATCAATTTTTGGTAGTATAGGTCCACCGAACAATTGAGGGTGCTTCAAAAATTCCCTTGCTATTTTTTTCTCAAAAGCTGGGGAAAATTGCTTTAAATATCCATTAACAAGCACTAGATCTTCTGGGTTGAGAGGATAATGCTCTGCTGCATATAAGAGAGAAAGCCCCGTAAGTCTCATCGCTTCATCATCATTACCACCTACATGATGGTACATATTGGACATTCCATGGCTAGAATGCACTCTAAATAGGGTGCCATGACTATTTTTATAGCCATCTTGAATTGTAATAGCGTGATCATGAGTAGAAGTAGAAATAACAAAAACTTTAGGGCGAGTAAAAAAATTAGCGCTAGATGGAGTCAGCGTTTCCGCAAGTCCGCTTGTCGCATCAATTACCACGTCCGAGTTTTTAGCCACATTAGCAAAAGTCCCGACTGGAAAACCATCATGAAGTGCAATAACGGACTCAACGGGATCAGTGTCTACGACATAAACATGGAATCCATTTTTATGGAGATAGAAGGCAATCCCTTTACCCGTTTGACCATATCCCAATAGTAAAATCCGGTTTTTTTTATCCAGATGTAACGCAGACAATACCTTTAATATGGAACGCCCTACACCATGAAAAGCATCTGGCCTCTTTAAGCGAGAATGCCAAAAGGAGATAATTTGTATATCTTTTAGTTCCTTTTTGGTGGCCAGAGGGAGCGATTCATATTGATTCAAACCGGTTTTTGAACCAAGAATGATCATCTTAGGTCTATCTCCCGCAGGTAAGGCAGCGATTTTCTGCCCATAATCAAACAGAAAACTAATTATTGCTTGAGGTTTTTTTTGCAACAGACGATCAAACTTATCTTTTCCTCGCAAATCCAAAACACCGTTTGGGACAATCGGCATCTCAGTACCCTTTTGTATATGCTCACGGATTGGAACAAAAATAACTTCTTTGAAATTTTTCTGAGCTTCACGTAACATCGTGATCATAAATGTGGTCTCATGACCAATAATTGCCAATCGCTCTAAAGGCTTATCCTGAGACACATTGCCTGATACAGATTGCATCGGGAATGATAATAGCAGCAAAATAATAGCAATAAACCCATTCATTTTGTTACTCCATTAATTGCTAAGAGGGTGTCCGGAAAGGGTAATATCACCCACGCCGCCAATTTCATGTCAAAATTAAAATTGTTATCTAGCGTTTGATTTAATAATAAATTATGCTTTGCTGATCCGAAGACTAGCTTGATTTGATTGGATGAGCAAGCGTTATCAAAGTGATTTGACTGACAAGCAATGCAAAAAGGAGTCTTAGGGGTCAAGTCTATTTATAATAGAATTTATTTTTTTAGATAAGATCCCCTCTAACTTCAAGGCCTCTACGGTTTGATTGTGACAATAGTTCGGAGTATTTGAACTATCATCTAATGCACTATTTTGCACGGCGTGATCAGATGGTAATTTACTATTACCAACATCATGGCTACTAACATAATAGCGCGACTCAGATGAAACAGCGGTTGGTTTGTTTTTTTCTGATGCAATGGTTTCGGTAGCAATGATGGTTTTAATAGCAGGAAGTGCGACCGATTTAGCATTTTCTGGTATTGGAAACGCAAAATATCGGCGCTTTAACAGCCCCTCATGGCTGTCATCAAAAGAATCCCTAATTAAATTATCCTATTTATGCAACAACGCCATGCCAATGAGAACCTCTTTAAGAGGCCGCGTCCTCAATATAAAAGGTTCCTTTCTTAGAACCTTTGACCTTATATAATGCTTGGTCAGCCCTGGCAATCATCGTATCAATATTAGAGTCCTTTCTATCGGCAACCGTACCCCCAATACTGACACTTATCTGTTGATTTGAGGCCTCGCGTATGTTCTGACAGATAGCATTTGCTTTTAAACTAAGGGACTCTTTATTGACGCCTATCAGTAAAAGAATGAACTCATCGCCGCCAAATCGGCAGAGGAGGTCCTTTTCTCGAGTTAAGAAAAGACAACTATCAACCACCATATTGAGGCAAGCATCACCCACCTGATGCCCTTGCAGATCATTAATGGCTTTAAAATTATCGACATCAAACATTAAGAGACCGAGAGACATCCTTTTGCCCCGTTTAAATTTGGCGAATAGGCTCTCAGCTTGCTTGATGAATTGCCTTCGATTTAATATACCGGTTAGCGCGTCGTGCCCAGCAAGCTGTTCAAGCTTTGCCTTTAATAATTGTTGCTGTGTAATATCTCGCTCAATAGCGGCAAAATATTGTAGATTCCCGTCCTTATCAAATAAAGGGACAATTGCAAAATCCAACCAATATCCATTCCCACTTTTAGAATAATTATATAGTTCTACTCGGAGGGGGGCTCTCTTAATAAGACTATTTCTAATGCGCTTTAGCGTCGTCTTATTTGTTTTTGGGCCTTGTAGTATTCTTGGGGTTTGCCCAATGGCCTCTTCTTTCGTATATCCCGTCAATTTAACAAAGGCATCATTAACATAAATTATTTTAGGCCCATTTGGGCCATCAATATTAGAAGCCTCTGTAACCAAAACCACATCGGAGGTATTTTCTAAAATAAACGTAACTCCCCACGTCATCCCGAGCGAAGCGAGGGATCTCCCTGCAGTGGCAGAGGTTTTTGAAAAGCACAGGGCTCTTGGTTTTTAATCAATGCTCATCTAAATATATTTTCCCAGAACATAAAAAACACTTGAAAAATTATACAGAT
>CAXNER010000168.1:0-4043 GCA_964201315.1 Legionellaceae bacterium | reverse complement strand
GTTGATAGGGCATGTACAACGATGCAATAGCCGGTGGAAAATTTTGCAACACAGCACCGGTGGCATAACAACGGTTGAAATAGCAAAGGCTTGGTTTTAAAAAGATGGTGGGTCTTATGCCCCTCAGAAATGAAAATACTGGCTTTTTTCAGATAGGCTGATAAAATTCAGCGCACCAATTATAGCCAAGTGTTTTTAGCCATGTTTAAAGTCGATAAAATATCTAACCCGCAATTTAAAAAAAAATCATCACCAGCAAAACCAGTTTATGGAACACCACCAAGGGCCGGTACTCGCGCTTTTTTCTTCAATGACGCTGAAAAAGAAGTAGGTTTAACACCTGGTGGACGCCATACTGTAAAATTATCGCGTTATGAAGGCCGTTCGCACCAATGGGTAAGTACCGTAACAACCCCTGAGCGTCTTTATAGAGGTGATTCAACGCTTGTATCGCCTGATAAACATAATTTTGAGAGGTTATCACTGATACTTTTTATGAAGTTAAAAAACTTAAAAAATCGTACTGATAAAGATTACAACGTGAAAATTAATCAAGGTGAAATCGAGAGTGGGCATTATCTTTCATCGACAATAAGTATAAGCGAGTGTATTAGCTCGGTTAAAAAATGTTACAAGATGGCCCCCGATCGTCACGAATTTCTAAGGGAGATAAATCAGGAAATACTGAGCAAAAACATCTACAATCCGTTTGGCTTAGACCGTATATATGGCATCGATATATCTGAATATAATTTGGCATTAGCACAAGATGAGTCCATCTATTTAGCATTAGTCACGGTGAGCAATTGCAGTGTTAGTAAATCATTTAAATTTGGTGATATAGATTTAAACCTCAAGGCAAACATAAGCACAACGCAGCCCAGCAGATCTCCGGCTTTTAGAGGCTTGTATGATGATCTTCCCTCACTAGTTTCAGCATCATCTAAAAAATCACTTCCTAGCATAGAGCCTGGCGAATTAGCAACAAAATTAGAAGACGATGAGCGTGATTTACTAGCTCAGGCTGATTCACCAACGTCATCTTTTAAAAAATAGGACGGGGACCATATATGTATGGGCAAAGGGCCATGTGCCCATCACTCCCCCCACAAAACATGGTCTATAATTTTTCGTTATGAACGCTTTTAGATAAAAGGTGCTTGTATGCCAATAGTGTCCACAAAAGAGGTGCTCAATTGCCATGAGATTCAAATTAATATTGAATTTATACCGGGCGACCCTGTAGAGCAGGCGTTTAAAAAATCATTGATGGATAGTTTTAAACCGGAAAAACAAGCCCAATACATTAGAGATGGGCAAGCAATGGCGTGTGTTGATTGCACAGAAAGTCGTGGAATAATAACAATCACAGGCCTTGCAGGAGATATAAACGATTGCTTGCATTCCCCTCCTTTGGTATTACCAGACGATGTGCTGCACGATAGAGACAAACAAGCGTTATTTTGGAATGTTGGAAACATTATTTATGGCGATAGTCGGTGCCAAGACTATAGAGAGCGTGATAATGAGCTAGGAGGGGACATTATTAGGCTGCCTGCTCACCATGTTATTTTTGAGCAAGTGTCAATAAATTCAAATGTAAAACATAGGCAAAAAATGCTCGAGACCTTGATTGATAGTGTAGAAAAAAATGAAATCATTCAGGTGGCGGGAGCAGGCCCTATGAGCCCTACCACTGGGAAATTTTACCCCTCTGATTTAATCATTTCATTGATGCCAGTCATTCTAGGTCATCCAAAATGGCTTGATCCTTACTTCCGGGAACGATTTCAAATTCTTTTTGGAGTAAAATGTGAGTCTTCTTCTACGAGGACAATGTTTGAGACGCTTGGCGTACACGAGAATTTAACAGTACAACCCGTTGCAAAAGAAGACACCGACGAACCTCAACAGGCGGCCAAGGGTGCTATATCTTCTGCGGATTCTGAGGAAGATACGCCAGAGGAAGGCCCTAATCATACGAAGGGACCTTAAGCAAATCTAGATTGCGGATGTATTTTTCAAACCAACGAAAGCTCGCAATAGCATTAGAGGGCGTTTTATACCTGTTTTTGGCTTTCAACGGTTTGAAAAATACATCCGCAATCTATGTTTTGCGTAAGTCCTATTTTATTGTGGTCCTGCATCAATAAATGCATCTATAGTTAAACAGTGCTCATTTATTTCATTGATAAGTGGATAGTTAGCCATTGGAAAATCAAAACGTTTGGCATTGTATACTTGGGGAATGAGACATATATCAGCCAAACTTACTTCATTTCCATAACAGACAGGGTGTTTACGGGGTAGTTTTTTTAACCGCTCTTCTATGGCATCAAAGCCTTTTTTTAACCAGTGATGGTACCATTCGGTTATCTGCAATTCGGTTGCCTGAAATTGCTGGCGTAATTGTTGTAAAACACGCAGATTGTTTAGTGGGTGTATGTCACAAGCGATACTTAACGCTATACCTCTTACTTCCGCACGTCCCAGTGGGTTTTGTGGTAATAACGCGGGGCTTGGATTCATCTCCTCCAAATACTCGATGATAGCTAAAGATTGGCTTAGGACATGGCCATTTTCATCAAGTGTCGGGACTAACCCCTGGGGGTTTAGCAAAAGATAAGACTCTGCATGCTGTTCCCCGCCATTATTAATCAGGTGTACGGGGATTTTTTCATAACTGATGTTTTTAATATTCAATGCGATTCGCACGCGGTAACTGGCAGTTGATCGAGAGTAATCGTAAAGTTTCACGTGATTCCTTGGTAATGGGCGTCTAACGTAAAGGATTGACTTGTTGCTCAATGGACCCAAATACGCTTTGCCCATGTTCATTTTTCATTTCAATTCGCACAACATCACCAAAATGCATATAGGGTGTACTGGGTTTACCATCGGCAATTGTTTCTAACATGCGTTTTTCTACGATACAGGATGAGCCTTTGCTGCGGTCAATATTTGATACAGTCCCTGAACCAATAATAGTGCCTGCGCTTAAATGCCTAGTTTTTGCGGCGTGCGCAATCAATTCTGGGAACGAAAACGTCATGTCGATACCTGCGTTAGGCTCGCCAAACAATTTGCCATTTAAATAACTACTTAAAGGCAGATGGAGGCGTTGGTTGTCCCAATGGGGGGCCAATTCGTCTGGGGTAACTGCTACGGGGGAGAAACTACTGGCGGGTTTAGATTGAAAAAAACCAAAGCCTTTTGCTATTTCTTCTGGTATTAAATTTCGTAACGAAACATCATTAACAAGCATCAGTAAGCGAATATGTTTCGCTGCATGCAGTGCGTTAATGCCCATTGGTACGTCATCAGTAATAACGGCAACCTCTGCTTCAAAATCGATACCTAAGGATTCATCCATGGCCACAATTGGATCCATAGGCCCTAGAAATCCATCAGAGCCACCTTGATACATTAAGGGATTGGTCCAGAAATTCTCAGGCATTTCAGCCCCACGGGCTTTGCGCACTAATTCAACATGATTGACATAAGCACTCCCATCAGCCCATTGATAGGCGCGAGGAAGTGGTGAGGACATAAGCTGAGGATTAAAGGCAAATACATCACGTAGCTCCCCTGCATTTAGCTGTTGGTACACCTGATTTAATGATTGCTCAAATTGCTCCCAATTTTCAATGGCCATTTGCAATGTCGGTACAATGTGGGGAACACAAAAAGCCACTGATAAATCTTTACTGACCACACACAATTCACCGTCACGGTTATTTGTAGTTTTGAGACTTGATAATTTCATACAATATTCCTCTTTGCGGGCTTTTTAGTAGGCGTATTTTAAAATGGGATTTATGCAAAACTCAGGTTGCTTTAGTGATTTTCAAACCAACGAACGCTCGCCATGGCATTATAAGTTGGTTTAGATATGCTCTCGGCTTTCAACGGGTTCAAAATCACTAAAGCAATCTGAGTTTTGCATAAATCCTATAAAAGAAACGCAGGCCGATTTGAATGTTACTACGTTAGAGATTGATTTGGCAAAAAACATACTCTAATGCAGGCGTTTTATTTATAAA
>CAXNER010000167.1:0-4077 GCA_964201315.1 Legionellaceae bacterium | reverse complement strand
ATAGTTGGTCATTGCCGGCTTGATAAGAGATTCCAAACTCACTGAAAGGAAAATATGACTCAGGCTGGCGAAGGTAGGTTATCAATGTACCCAAATACTCCCGCATTTCATCAGGCAAACATGCTGCATAGAAAGCCGGTGAATCATTGCCATACACAACCTCTAATTGCTCTCGCACACCATCGTCAGTCAAATAGGACAACAATGCTTTTATTCCTTGAAGCCCCATTTCAAGTACGCAACGCTTGAACAACTCGTGCTCAAGGGCTGGCTGTAGGACCTGTGGTGTATCTTTTAAATGCAGCATCCAAAACCGAGCAGCTTGCTTCCAATAGTTATCAACCATAGGTGGACGATAACCCTTCTCCATCAACCATCGGTTACGCGCAAATATAGCTAGCAGTTGTTTTTTTACAGTTTCAAGTGAGCGGTTGTCATGAACAATAAATTCAGTGATATAGGGATTTTCACGCAAGGTTGCAACGACAAATTTTATCTCCTGAGCATTTAATTGAAAATGAGCTGGAAGACTAATATCAATGAGACGTTTTTTGGCTTTTGCACGCAACAATGCAGTCACCATCATGACTGCCACATATTCCTCTTTACTTCCACTAGGACGAGGTGCAATCCTTGGTAAATCTACTAACCATGAGTTCGCTGTATTAGTTTCTGCACAAGCCGCTTTGTGAGTTTCTCCTAAACGAGCTAGATTAAGATCCTGCGGTACACTCAAAAAAATTGAGTTATCCTCTAGTCGCAGAAGTCTTGGTGAGTCGTGCTTTGCTAGCGTTGCACCAAATCGTGGTGGCAACGTTTTCCCAGATTGGTAGAAATTTACTTTAACGGCTTCGTTAGACAAACGATTTTCATGGTAAATTTTAATGACCGACGCTATGTCACCTGGTGTAAATTCACGCCCCATCAACTCTCCAAGCACCGCCGCATAACAAATTAATGTCATAGCGCGACCACCTTGAAATTGGTTGGTTTCTATTCCTTTCATCCCAGAAAAATCTGGAAATGTTGTTGACGCTATATGACGAAACGATGGTTTGCAAAATTCACGAGCCTCAGCGGGTTGAAGCGCATAACTAAGGCTAATCCCCTCTTGATCCCCACCAAATTGAACTGCAGCAAAGTTTTGTATTAATGCCGCAAAATCAGCGCTCGTATCAAAATTCCATGCCAGGGTAATATTATTATCCAACCAAGCTAAAGCTGTGTAACCCGTAGAGGGTAGGTGATTCGCTCCTGCACCGATATACCTTGATGGATCAATGACTACACCAAGACTCTCTTCCAAAGCCTTTTTTTCAGGCTCCTTTAGTGGTGTTTCACAATACACTTGAGGATTTTGAGGCATTCTAAGATCAACGATTCCCCACTTTGGCGTCTCTTTAATATCCTGATTAAAATTAACGATTAACGCCTTATTATCGCGTTTCAGTGCTGTTATATCTAGATCACGCAAATTACATAAATGAACCACAGACACAGCCGGAAACCGGATTTTTTGAGCCGGCTTATTTTGATTCAACCTCATTAATCCATTCACTGCACGCATCATATCGATAAACGTTACCGGCTCCGCCATGCCTAAGGTTTCAGTAGCCATTTTCTCTATAAAACCTAATTGCTCTGATGCTCTTTGCCCAATGGAGGGAACAAAAATAAAATTATCTAATAACAATGCTTTTACCGCGGCATTGGTCTGCATAAACTCAGTGAGTTTTTTAACGACCTCAGGAATAGTGTATAAACCGCCTAATTGCTCCATGCACCGCTTAAATAAACCGGCGTAACTTCCCAATCCATCTTTTTTAGCTTCGCTATCTAGCACATCTAATTTAAATAGATCGCTGAAGTGAAACTCAATCGCTTTAGCAATAACTTCAAAATTATCCGGACGATTATAGTGGAAGTATAAATTTGGGTAGATTTTAGCGTACATAAATATAGGCCTATTCGTTGATTAATGATCGATTGTAAAAATAATTAAGGCATTCTCTCGGTAGAACTGTATCAACAATACTCACGTATGAAGTCACACCAAGTTTTGTTAATATCAGCCATCTAGAATCACTAGTTGCAACATCATGACAACACAAACAACAGTACTTTCAGTCAGCCAACTTAACCGTCAGGTTCGTTCTTGGCTCGAACATGAAATGGGCACCGTCAATGTTGAAGGGGAAATATCCAATTTAAGCAAGCCTGCGTCCGGGCATTTTTATTTCACCTTAAAAGATGCGGCAGCACAGATACGTTGCGTATATTTTCGCAACCGCCATACCGAATCGGATTTTATCAGATTACAAAATGGACAACAAGTCTTAATTAGCGGCAATCTAAGTTTATATGAAGCACGAGGTGATTATCAGCTGATTGTTGAGCGCATTACTGAAGCTGGAGAAGGTGATCTATATAGACAGTTTGAGCTTTTAAAAGTAAAACTTGCAGCCCTTGGAATGTTTGAACAAAATCGGAAAAAATCATTACCCTACTTTCCGTCTACCATTGGCATCATTACTTCGGCGAGTGGTGCAGCCTTACGAGACATATTAATTACACTCGCTCGCCGTTTTCCAGTTGCCAATGTGATTGTCTTTGCAAGCGAAGTCCAAGGAAAACAAGCCGCGCTTCAACTGATTCAAGCAATAAATTTAGCCAACGATGACAAACGCTCCGATGTACTTATTTTAGCCCGTGGTGGCGGTAGTATTGAGGATTTATGGGCTTTTAACGATGAACAATTAGCACATGCGGTAGCCAATAGTTTTATTCCTATTGTGTCCGGCATAGGGCATGAAACAGACTTCACGATTGCGGATTTTGTCGCCGATGCACGGGCGGCGACCCCAACTGCCGCGGCGGAAGCGGTAACCCCCAACTTTCCAGACTTAATAACTCTTTTTCAAACCTGTGAGGCTCGACTATATACCGCAATCACTCGTTACATTCAACATCAAAACTTACTGCTTCAACATGAAACACATAAGTTAACCTCACCCCGACAATTGATAAGTACCTATTGGCAATCATTGGATTATTTAAGAAATCACTTGCAACATGCAATACTTCAATTGGTGGCACAAAAACGCAACACTCTTCAACAGGCCAACACTCGCTTAAACGCCAAAAATCCTGCGCTCTTGGTCCAACAAGCAACGCAACGCTTACAACAACTGGAAAACAACCTTTTCCAACAGATAAGCATAAAAATGAATCTTCTCAAACAACAATTTACCACCCAACTAGCCACGCTACACGCAGTAAGCCCTCTAGCAACACTAGATAGAGGATATGCTATAGCCACTTGCAACAAGAAGGTATTGATAAATAGTGCCGATGTAGCTGTAGGTGATACTGTGGAAATTCGATTAGCCAATGGTGGTTTAACAAGTATAATTACTACAACATCGCCTTAGGAGACGCCCTGTGCTTGACCAACTAAATACCAGTCTTTCATTGATAATTAGCCAGACACAAGAAAATGCACCCTACCTGGGGCTCATTATGCTTATTCTTTGGGGGGTATTTATAGCTAATAAATTAGTCGGTAATCGACTTGTATTTTTAGGTATTATTCCACGACATATACTCGGTGTTCCCGGAATACTTTTTGCACCTTTTCTGCATGCTAATTTTAATCATCTTTTTTTTAACTCGATCCCCTTAATCGTATTAAGCAATTTTATTCTCGTGCATGGCCTGTACTATTTTCTTGAAGTAACCCTCGTAATTACTCTACTCAGCGGCTTTTTAATCTGGTGCTTTGCTAAACCCGGCATTCATATTGGTGCAAGTGCTTTGGTTACCGGATATTGGGGATTATTAGTCAGCGGAATTTATCAGGAGGGAAGTTTAACAGCGATAATTTTAGGCATCATTAGTCTCTATTATTTTGCTGGAATTTTTCTAGGCATTTTCCCCGGGAAAAAAGGCGTGTCATGGGAGGGGCATTTATTTGGTTTGTTGGCAGGGATTGCTGTAAGTTTTATGTTTTATAACCCACTAATTCCTCTGACTTAAAAGTAGCCTTATTAGTAATTTTCGTTCCAATGAAAATTGAAT
>CAXNER010000166.1:0-4079 GCA_964201315.1 Legionellaceae bacterium | reverse complement strand
ATAATTTTTGGAACTACAATGGATGCTAGAATACCAAGAATTACGACCACTACCATTATTTCAATTAAAGAAAATCCGCGTTGTTTATGCATCACTAAAATACTCCTAGATAGTTAATATTAGGTAACAAGTTGCTCCATGGAAAAAATAGGCAACAACGTTGCTAATACAATGAAAAGAACCACGGCGCCCATAAAAAGAATGACCATTGGTTCTAGAAGAGTCAGGGCTGTATCGATGAGTCGCCGAACCTCATTGTCTAGGTGCTTCGCCGCGCGTTCCATCATTGTTGAAAGTTGGCCACTTTTTTCACCACTTGCAATCAAATGGATAGCCATTGGACCAAGAAACCCAGTATCTTTTAAAGCCTGGCTAATGTTTGATCCTTCCTTAACGCGAGTTGCTGCTATGTCAAAAGCACTTCGCATGACTGTATTGTTAATAAGACTAGAAGCTACTTGCATTGTCTCTAACACATTTACACCAGCGGCAAATAAAATGCCAAAAGTATGTATATAACGAGCGACATTAATGGTTCTTATCAAATAAGAAATAATTGGCAGTTTAAGTAATATACGATGCCACGTTATACGAACGCGTTGGTTTGTAAGGCTCCGTTTGAAAATAATAAGGCTGAGTATCATTATTATTAAGACATAAATACCATAAGCTTTAATAAACCAACTAACAGTAATAAGAACACTTGTCATTGCAGGTAGTGATTGGCCACTGCTGGTAAACACATCTATAATCTTTGGAACAACAAAAGCCAACAGAAAGCTGATAATCGCCGATGATACAATGATCATTAATAGTGGGTAGATAAGTGCTTGTTGAATTTTCTGCCGAATTTGTTGCTGATTTTCAGTGTAATCAGCCAGTTTTTCTAGCACTAAGTCTAAGCGTCCTGTCTGTTCGCCTGCAGCTACAGTTGCACGATAAAGCTCGGGAAATACATTAGGGTATTCTCCCATAGCTTGAGCAAGGGCATAGCCCTCCATCACCTTTGAGCGAACACCAATAATTAATCGACGAACTGTATCCCTGTCGGTCTGTTCACTGACACCACGAAGGGATTCTTCAACAGGGATACCAGCGGCGAGTAATGTGGCTAATTGGCGGGTAAATAAAGACAAGTCCTGTGCGGATAACTTATCTTTTTGTTTTGAAAGATGTGATTTTTGTAGTGTTAAAATAAGCGTTGGGATCAATCCTTGATCTCTGAGTAACTGTCGAGCGTGCCTTTCCGAATCAGCTTCAATAACGCCTTTGCAGGAATTGCCTGATTTTTTTAGCGCTTGGTATTGGTATGCGCCCATAGTATTAGCATCAATTTAAATAGCAAAGAAGTTCTCTTAAGTTATTTGAGTGTAATCTATTGCATCTACTCTGTCACTTGTGAAATATTTTATAAAATCAGCAATGGTTACTGAAAGCAAGCAGAGACGTGTTAAATATAATTGAAGAAGTTCATTGTGCCAGGTAAACTAGCGCATGCCAGTTTACGGTTGCCATACGTGGAGAGAATAATGAGTAAAAACATAGTGCTTGCTGCTATTAAAGAACATGATGCCAAGTTTATTGATTTGCGGTTTACCGATACTATTGGAAAAGAGCAGCATATTACCATTCCTATTTCAGCGATGGATGATGAGTTTATCGAAAATGGTAAAATGATCGATGGATCATCCTTCAAAGGATGGCAAAAAATACATCAATCAGATTTAGCTTTAATTCCAGACTTTACTCGCATTTTACCGGATCCTTTCTATCAAGATAATACTTTGATTATACGTTGTAATGTCGTTGATCCTCAAACCATGTTGGGTTATGAACGATGCCCACGTTCACTTGCCGAACGTGCTGAGGTATATTTGCAATCCACGGGGATTGCAGACCAAGTACTCTTCGGCCCTGAACCTGAATTTTTTATATTTGATGATGTTCGTTGGGAAACAAATATTAGTGGTTCGTTTTATAAAATTGACTCTGAAGAAGCCCAATGGAATTCGGGCAAGGTTATTGATGGTGGTAACATCGGTCATCGCCCAACGATCAAGGGTGGGTATTTTCCAGTTCCACCAGTGGACTCATCGCAAGATATTCGCTCGGCCATTTGTCAGACACTAGAAGCATTAGGCATCGTTGTTGAAGCCCATCATCATGAAGTAGCAACCGCTAATCAATGTGAGGTGGCTACCCGCTTCAACACACTTACAAATAAAGCCGATGAGATACAACTTTTAAAATACGTTGTTCATAATGTGGTACACAATTATGGCAAGACAGCTACATTTATGCCAAAACCTTTGGTCGGTGATAATGGTAGTGGGATGCATTGTCATCAGTCTTTAGTAAAAGATGGTGTGAATTTATTTGCAGGGGATCAATATGCAGGGCTTTCTGAAACGGCGTTGTATTATATCGGTGGTATTATTAAACATTCGCGTGCTTTAAACGCATTCACAAACCCCGGAACTAACAGTTATAAACGATTGGTTCCAGGGTTTGAAGCGCCTGTATTACTTGCCTATTCAGCGCGTAATCGATCGGCGGCCATTCGTATTCCTCATGTCAGTGGACCTAAAGCACGTCGGATTGAAGTGCGCTTTCCTGATCCTAGTGCTAATCCTTATCTTGCATTTGCTGCAATGATGATGGCAGGGCTGGATGGTATACAGAAAAAAATTCATCCAGGTCAACCGATGGATAAAGATTTATATGATTTACCACCAGAAGAGCTTATTGATGTTCCAACGGTTGCTTCATCCCTTGAGCAAGCGGTTGAGAGCTTGCAAAAAGACCATGAATTTTTACTGCAAGGGGATGTGTTTAGTAGGGATTTTATTAATAGTTATATTTCGTTGCGAGAAATGGACATTGCACAAGTACGTAGCTTGGTTCATCCGTTTGAGTTTGAGCTGTATTATAGTAATTAACGATTAGGTAGGCTACTTTTTAGCAACCATAGTGAAGAAATCCCCGCGCTTAGTGTATAAGCTGGATTTTTTCACTGTGTTTTCAACAAAGACGTTAAAGAGGGAGCGTTTAATTATGAGAAGGTCTTGCCTGCTATTTTGCTTGGTTTTTTTTCTAGGTCCGTTGCATGCCGAAATATATAAATGGGCTGACAGTGATGGAAATGTTCATTTTAGTGATAAACCACATCCAGGTGCCCAAGAAGTTGTGCTACCTAAAGTCCAGACCTACTCCTCACCCCAACCACCATTAAAAGGCAGTTCCCCTTCAAAGGAAATAAGCGATGAAGCACCTGCTTATGAAACATTTAGTATTGTGCAACCAGAAAACCAAGCAACGATTCGCAATCCCCAAGGGTATCTTTCAGTCATAGTGGAACTTAAGCCTACCTTAAGAAAAGGAGATAGGCTGCAAATGGTTTTTGATGGTAATCCTATTGATAAACCCCGGCCAACCACCGTATTTGCACTGCAAGATATCAATCGAGGCTCCCATACATTGGCGGCCCAACTTTCTGATGCAAAAGGAAACATACTTGGTACAAGTGATGCCATTACTATTTATATGATGCCACCTAGAGTCGGTATGGGAACAAACAACCATTGAAATTTACCACCATCGTCCTCATATAAGTACATGTATTAGTTTCGGCTAAAAAGGTTGTTCCCGTCTTGGCGGGTAAACCTTCTATAAATGACACATTGAGCTACATTCAATTTAACCCACTGCTTAACAGGAGATTTATTAATGGTGAGCAAGCAACAAACTATGGGCTTTCAAACGGAAGTCAAACAGATGCTACATCTTGTAGTGCATTCACTTTATAGCAATAAAGAAATTTTCTTGCGCGAACTAGTCTCTAACGCATCCGATGCGCTGGATAAATTGCGTTTCTTAGCGTTGGCCAATGGTTCGTTGTATGAAGGTGATTCTGATCTACGTATTACCGTTGATTTTAACGAAAAACTTAAAACACTTACCATTTCAGACAATGGTATTGGTTTAAACTGGGATGAAGCCGTTGAAAATTTAGGAACCATTGCAAAATCAGGTACTAAAGATTTTATCAATCAATTGTCTGGTGAAAATGCAAAAGACTC
>CAXNER010000165.1:0-4083 GCA_964201315.1 Legionellaceae bacterium | reverse complement strand
CCCAGATCACATTTTTCAAAAAATTAATCTGTTGAATTATAGGTAAAAAATCAGCCGAACCAGACCGATTAAAAGCAAAAACAAGGGTATTCGTCGTGCCTTTAACGGGCACAACGATCGTGCACTGATCAAACTGCTGTCTAATCCGTTGGAATAAATCTACGCTCTTGTGAAGATGAAGTAAATTCACAGTCAAGATACCTTCCGGCTTGAGCAATGCCTTGCAATGCGCAAAAAACGCATCATTGTTACATGCCAAGGGAAAGTCATTGGCATCGTGCAAATCAACGAGAATATGTTGATAAACAGCTGTTGTTGATTGTACAAATTCATCGGCACTCTGGTGAACGGTGGTCAAATGAGGGATGTCATCCGTCATAAAATACCGCGCCGCAATATCGATGACGTCCTCACTATTATCTACAGCAATCATGCGCGAGTCGGTTAAAAAAGGAGTCAGCGCATGCGCTATCCCCGCGCCCCCCAAGCCTAATAAGCAGCAATCACCAGGAAAAGTCCGAACCATTTGCACCAAGGGCCTGATATATTCTAACCCCGCGCGCTCAGGGTGACGGCGATGAATGAGTGTCTGTAAGAAAGTGTTACCAAAAGTCAGCCAACGGTAACACGCATTCTGATAGACCCTAAATCCAGAGGGGGATTGATAAATGCAGCGTCTAAAATTTGTTTTAAGCATATCCTGGCACCATTTCCACTCGGTTTTGACTGATTAAAAAATACGTAGTAAGAAGAATCATCACCAAATAACTTGATTTTTATTTGTTCTAGACTAACATTAAAATGTATCTTTGCCCAAAAACACGCCAGATATTTAATAATATCTTTGGAGATGACATCATGAAACTAGTCTTCTATCAACATGCTGATCAACTTCCTAATCAACTTCCTAATCAACATCCTAATCAACAGTATAATGGTATGACTTTTACCAGTGAATGCCCACGCGATGATATACTGCTTAGACAGCTTTCATATGCTTTGAAGGAACCTGCATATTCTTTGGAGGAAATGAAATCTCTTGGGCCCAATTTTATTCCAATGAATTTGTTAAACATGGACAAAATTGAATTGGTTTCTCCGCAAGATAAGAAATGTATGAATCCTACCATTGAAAACGCAGTAGTTGTTAACCCGCCTACAGAACTTGCAACTATTTGGGAGCAAAGGAAATTGGTTTGGAAATTGCCTCAGTGCAATGAGTTGCCTCAGTGCAATGAGTTGCCTCAGTGCAATGAGTTGCCTCAGTGCACTGAGCTTACGTTAAGAATAGCAAACGTAATCGAGGATAGATTCAATAAAATGAAAGGATTTCTAGGCCGTGAGATTATTAATATGGAATATGACGAGTTCTTAAAAAATTGTGCTGAAAGTAAGCAATATAAACAGGCAGGTCCTCAAGAGGAATTAGTCCCTACTTCTCCTTTTGGACCTGGAGGACACCATACTTAATATAATCCGAGTGTAGATGCAAAATTATTCGCCTCCAGTATGTCGATTATTTACCGACATACTGGAGATAAATGCAAGTGTGAAGGCAGTATAAATTAACAGCCAAGATACCTTCCGCTTTAGCCGTTTACAACGCGGGGTTTAGGGTGATGGCTCAGTTTAGATTTTTTTATCATAGGTAACGAAATTTCAGTTACGATAACATCCCAGGGTACATAATATTTATCATCTTTTTCGTTTTTTACCATAAGTCCTAACTGATATAGAATTTTAACATCTTGATGAACATTGCTATAGTCCCTACCCAGCTCTTTTGCAAGAGCCCGAATACTGAGGCCATTTTGTTGATGCGCATACTCCAATATTTCAAAACGTTTTGGTGTGAGTGTTTTAAAGAGCAAGCGCTGATCTTCAAAGTTAATTTTTTCAACAGGCGCTTGAGGTGCTTGAGGTGCTTGACCTTGTTCAATTTTATGCCAGGCGTCAGCAAATTCTTCCAGGGCATCTTTTAAGTCACTTGTTCCAATGGTTATTTTTTTATTACTCATTGTGTTTTCCCCCATGAGTTAAGCGGGTAACATCAGAATGAAAATCTTTTATTAATTGCTCGACCGTTACGAATTGGTAAGGTATCTCTTTTTCGCCGAGGTGTTTGTGATCTCCTTTGCCAGATTCATTATCATAACGCACAATGCAATGCCCCGTATTGTCTCCATGATAAAGTCTGTACTTTATGCCATGAGATCTGTCTGTAGTTTTATGTGGCAGCTCCAAAATGACTAATTCAGTGGTGCGATTGTCTGTTACCAACTTATTTCTATAAACTAATCTTGCTTTCATATATTGTAGTACACCATATGGTTTTTGTAAAATTTAGCCTTTTCATCAATCAAAGCAAGCGTGAAAAAATCCTTGAGACACAGATTTAAACCTAGAAAAAGCAGTTGAATCGTAGCGAGAGTGACTAATGTGCTGAATCTTCGCGTGTTTTTGATGATTATTTACTGAAGCCGTATCACCCATACGGTGAAGTAAAAAATCATCAAAAACACGCGAAGATTCAGTGCAGTAGGCACTCGTAGTAGATTCAACTGCTTTTTCTAGGTTAAACTGCATGAACATAAGTCAATTGCTCTGCAAGCGCTAAAAAAAACTCAGTCGACCAAAGCGCTAACACATCTTTCTTTTGAGTAAAGGGTGCAATATCCAGTTTTGCTTGTGTAAAGTCTGTATTTTGAATTTTCTGCTTGAGTAGAGCGTTAACGTCTGCAGCAGTTAACGCCAGGCCTGGATCCCAGGCTTGAGTTTGAATCAGGCGTTGGCGCAGGTGCTCTTTATTAAGAGGCACACGATGGCTGATATACCAGACGAAATCATACCAATCACGACCCTTCACCCTTATTTTCCACGGTCTGCAAAGCAAGGCATGAATTTTTCCGGCAAATAAATCAGGCTTGATATAGGTTTTAACTGAAAAGGGAATGGGTTGTAATAACGTTGTTACTTCTGTTTGAAATCCTCCGGGGGGATCTGTATCCACTTCCATTTTTATTTTAAGTTGATGCATACCATGCATACGTTCAATAAGCGAATGTGGCGCGCGAATGTTCATGAGCTGGATTTTTGTGTTGGCTTTAATGAAGGCGGATTCAATGGTCGATTCAACTTGCTTGTTTTTAGTTGTGACTTCAACTTCAAAACCAAAAGCATTTAATTCATCACAAATCGCTTGATTGTATGGCTTTAGGGTAAAATCACGATCGGGTTTGAGCAATGAGAAATCCAAATCTTCTGAAAATCGATCCAATTGATATAGAATTCTCAGCGCCGAACCCCCATAAAAGGCGGCGTGTTCATAAAATTTGGAGCGCCATAGTCCTAATAAAGCAATTTCCTGGATAATTTCTTTTACCGCATTTGTGAAATCCTGTTCAGAATGAAGCTGATATTTTTCTAACATGGATTGAACGCTATCATTCATGATAAGCCCCTTGCATTAATAAATTCGACAATTTGAGTCAATACTGGGTGTTGATATTGATGGGCTAGTTGATTAAGTTTGTTGGTATTAAGTTGTGCCATAAAGACTTCATCGAAACGTAGATCATCAAATAAATAGGTTTCAATATCACGAGGGTTGTGTATGACAAGCGCATTGTCTTCCAGGTAAATCAGATCACATATTGCCTTCTCGGGTGATGCGATGAGAAAGGAGCTCCCCGCAGCACTCGATCTTGTTTCAATACCTAATGCATACCGATGATGATTTAAATAGCGGTAGGTAAATTCTCCAATCGATGTTAAAAACCGCTTATTACGCTTATTGGTAATGCTGGTAATGACAGACACTCGCTCAGGAATAAGGCCATGAAACGCCAAAGCGTACCGTAAAGAAATAGCCGAAGGACCATATATTAAGTTAGCTAGTAATTCCGATGAATAGGGTTGCTTACTGACTGGATCCCCGAAAACATAGAGACCTTTCTTTACCCGAATGAGCGCGCCATTTTTTAACCATACCGATATTTTTTCTCGAGGGCGCTGATAGTCACTTAATGCATCCATAATAAATGAATAATCAATTTCTTCTCGCCCCGCTAATTGATACAGTTG
>CAXNER010000164.1:0-4106 GCA_964201315.1 Legionellaceae bacterium | reverse complement strand
AATACATTATTGCCTCAAGAAAGAATTCACAAATGAAGTTCACTCCCTGATAAAAAAAGTTCAATTGCTAGGAGATGAGGCACTTTTTTCACTGACGCAACAATTTGATAAAGTAGAGCTGAGTACCTTACGAGTCACACAAGAAGAATTTGATGCAGCAATGAATCAAGTACAGCCTCAAGCAATTCAGGCATTCGAACGTGTGATAGCACTTTTGACTGCTTTTCATCAAGAACAAAAGATCTCAAATTATAGTGTAGAAACATCACCAGGTATTGTATGTGAACGCGTGGTTGTCCCTATACAACGTGTTGGTTTATATGTGCCAGCAGGCAGCGCCCCTTTGGTCTCTACAGTATTGATGCTGGGTGTCCCGTCGCTAATAGCCGCGTGCCCTTTACGTGTATTATGCGCCCCCCCTAATCGAACAGGAACAATTGATCCTTCTATATTGGTTGCAGCGTATCTTTGTGGCATCAAGGATGTTTTTAAAGTCGGGGGAGCGCAGGCCATTGCAGCAATGGCTTATGGTACAGAGAGTATTCCTAAAGTTGATAAAATTTTTGGACCAGGAAATCGCTGGGTGACCATGGCAAAAATGCTAGTTTCACTCGATCCCAATGGAGCTCCGAGATGTTATTGCTGATTCAGTTAATCCCATTGCCATTACGCGCCATGATTGGCGCCAAGTTGCGAAAGAAGCAAATACCGTTTTTGTCGAAATTGAATTAATTTGTTCAGATAAAAAGGAACATCAAGACAGGATAGAACGTAGAGTAGCAGATATAGATGGTCATAAGTTACCTACATGGAACGATGTTCTAAATAGAGATTATGAACCTTGGGAGTCATTATCTATGTTGGTTGATACCTCAAGACATACCGTGAATGAGTCTGTTCAAAAAATTATTGAGTATATTAAGTTAGAGGCCTAGTTCAGTGGAACCTACTGTTTTTTCAAGCAATACCGAATTTTATGAGCAAAATTTTTCTAGTTTAAGTTATCCTTCTACAATAATTGAGGATAAGCTATTTGAAGGATGCCGATTTATCAGTGCAAATTTTTCTGAATCTCAGTTCATTCGATGTAAATTTGTTGACTGTGAGTTCAATAATTGCAATCTAAGTGCGGTTCAATTCAAAGCTTCATCATTTAACAACATTACTTTTTTCGAATCAAAAGTCACAGGCGTTAATTGGACTATGTTGAACTGGCCACATATTCGGTTATCGAGTCCCTTTCAGTTTTACAATTCCATTATATCGCATTCAAGTTTTTATAGCCTGGAACTGCAGGAACTGGTGATTGAAGCATGTATTGCACATGATGTTGATTTTAGAGAGGCAAATTTAAGGCGCGCCAACTTTAAGTTAACTGATTTTGAGAAAAGTCAATTTGTCCACACAAAATTGTATGCGGCTGATTTCACAGAAGCTCACAGTTATTCTATTGATCCAACTCAAAATGATATTAGAAAAGCAAAGTTCAGTTTGCCAGATGCGATTCATTTGCTTGATGGGTTTGAGATCCAGATTATAGGATAATGGAACGTGAATAATATAAACTTAAAAAGACTAGAACCAAAGATAGGCACAATAACTGAAATAAAACTTATTGCATCTAAGTGTGATATGTCATTTGCAGAAGATAAAACAGCGCAACTATGGCGGAGTTTTAGCCCAGCTATAAAAAATATTCCAAATAAAAAAAATCACTTTAAATATTCAGTTCAGATTTTCCCTAATACAATTTTTTTTAAAAAATTTGATCCAACAACTACATTTCAGAAATATGCCGCTGTAGAAGCTGATATCAGCGAAAATCTTCCAGAAAACCTTGAGGTGTTAACTATACCTGCAGGCCTTTATGCAATATTCACTTATATCGGTAAGCCTAGTGAAGCTGAAAAAACCTTTTATTATATATATTATCAATGGTTAAAAGAATCTGGTTTTGCACTTGATGAAAGGCCACACTTTGCGATAATGGGTAATAAATATATAGGGGAGCACCCTGATTCGGAAGAAGAGTTATTTATTCCTATCAGAGTTATCAAACTACTTCAAGTTAGTGATAGATAAATTTCATGAGTTCTTTGTTTGGATTATTTTGATCAGTGCCAATGTTGCACACACAAAACTATAGTCAACTTGCTTTGAAAATGTTTAAAGCATTAGACCTATGATTGATCACAGATTAAACATAAAATATGTACCAAATTTAAACATGACCCTTTTTTACCAAGATCCCGGCCGGTGGTCAATATGGTCATATTAATGTTCTGGGACATTACTCATTTGTTCTAAATGAAAAAGTTATGCAGGGTGAACTCAGACCATTTAATCAGCTTGCTGATAATCTTGATGATTATTAGCATACGTTTTCGTACCATTGGACTTGAAACCTGTTGAATTGTACTGCTAAAAACATTACACTAAAGTAATATAACTGTTAAAGCAATTTAGAAATGTCACATTCCTTAGCAAAATAAGAATGTCACATATGTCTAATTATAGCGCACTATGATGTGCGCTTTCTTAGTATATTATGCTCCTTTATTTTATCCGGTGGTTCATAAATAAATGAATTGGTTTGATGCCAAGAAGACTGATTAGTAGTCGTGTATGTTGCAGGCTTTAGCTGATGTATTTTTGTAATAGGAAGAGGTCGCTTAGTAAGCTGAATGACTGATAATTGTTTGTTCTTATACCAGGCAGTAATACTATTATCTAAATGCTTGCGCACCTGGATACTAGCTTTTGGTTTAATGCTGGCACCATAAAGTTTCTCAACTTGAAACGTGTGGCCTGAGAATGAAAAAGTCCAATCATGTTGAATACGGCGCTCGTATTCCCAGCAAAATATTTGATTTAAATCAATGCCTTTTATAGGCCTATGTGCAGAAATAGGATTTCGAGCAGGCTTTTCAAATTTACTATTGAGCTTATCAATAAAGCCTGAATCTAATATCTCATTAGCATCACTCCCATGACAACGCTTCTCCTTGTAATTGATTGAATTCAATCATTACAAGTTAACATGGTATGTGACATTTCTATTTTGCTAACAATGTGACATTTTCACTTTGCTACGACACACTAAAGTAATATAACTTGCGTGTAATATATTATTGGACTATAGTAATGATATGGGATGTTGAATATACCGATGAATTTGAACTTTGGTGGGAAAGTCTCACGGAAGGAGAACAGATTGATATCGCATCAACGGTCAATCTATTAGAACAATGCGGACCGAATCTAAAATTTCCCTTTTCATCTGGAATTGAAGGTTCAAAACTTACCCACATGCGTGAATTACGTATCCAGCATGCAGGCGAACCATACCGAGTTTTGTATGCTTTTGATCCGAGACGTTGCGCGATTTTACTTTTGGGCGGTAACAAAACAGGAGATGATCGTTGGTATGAAAGAAATATTCCTGTTGCTGAGCGTTTGTACCAAAAGCATCTCTTAATTTTAAAGACGGAGGAAAAGAACAATGAGTAAGTCTTTTTCAACATTAAAAAACAAAATGAGCTTAACTGCGAAAAAGGCGGTTGAAGAAAAAACAAGTCTATTGCTTAAGGAATTTCTTTTACATGAAATACGTGAGCAATTGCATATTACTCAAGAAGATATGGCAGCTACACTTAAAACAAAACAAGCTAATGTCTCAAGAACAGAGAGACGGCGTGATATGAAGTTGTCCACTCTGAAGCGTTATATTGAAGCCATGGGTGGTGAATTGGATATTGTGGCCAAATTTGCTTCCAATGAAGTGCATCTAAACGTAAAAGAGCTTTGAGCTTCATTCTATATAAAGAGGGGTTAGTTAGCTTGAGGCTCTAGGTTTCAATCACCTGTTTTCCTTAGCGTACGTTTTCGTACCACTGGACGTCAAACCCCGGTACAGTGAGGATGTGAATATTCTTTTCTTTTGCTATTTTTTCTAAATGACTCATTAACATACATCCGATATGTTGGCCCTGATTACTCGGCAATATAAAAACTGACCGCACTACATTATCTTCAAGACTGGCCGTACCTATGATGCATTCCTCTATGATCACAACAAAAACATGTCTTTGCTTTATACGTACAAC
>CAXNER010000163.1:0-4130 GCA_964201315.1 Legionellaceae bacterium | reverse complement strand
AGTATCTGAGCATTGCCAATAAAATATTTTTCTGCCGCTTCATTAACCGTTTTAATGGCTTGTGCTTCGCCCTCAGCTTCAAGGATACGTGCTTGTTTGATGCCTTCAGCCCGTTTGATTTCAGCTCTTTTTTTCCCATCAGCAGCTGTTTCAGTGGCGGTAGCAAAATCTATCGCGGCTATTTTTTCATTTTCTGCTTTTACCACTTTATTCATTGTTTCTTGAACATCTTTGGGTGGGTTGATTTCTTTAAGTTCGGCACGAACGATATCCAAACCCCAGTTGTTTGTTTCCGTCGCGAGCGTTTTTAAAAGGTCGGCATTAATTCTATTACGTTCACTATTTGCGGCTTTCAGAGACATGGTTCCAATAATATTTCGAAGCGTTGTCCTTGTGAGATTAACGATTTGATTTGCGTAATTATTGGCATTGTAAATTGCATTTTTTACGTCATCCTCTGTTGCTCTTACTTTATAATATATTTGAGCGTCAACAATGGCGTTTAAGTTGTCATTTGTAATGATTTCTTGCGGCTCGGCTTCAACCAGCATTTCGGTGATATTTACTCGGTACAAATGTTCAATAAGTGGAAAAATCCAGTGAAAGCCTGGGGTAGCAAATCGGTTATATTTTCCAAGAAATTCAATAAGACCTCGTTCTGTAGGGCGTAATACTCGTATTCCGGACACACCAATTATCAGAACAAAAATTAAGAATATGATTAAACCTAAAACCATTTGAATTCCCCCACTTTCTTATGTGATTACGTCATTTTGATAGTCTACTCTAATTTCAAAGACAAGATCGAAATTAAAATATCTTGATGGTAACTGCTCATCCCCCTGTGCCACGTAGTAGAAAGGAAGTATGAGCAGTTACTGAATATAAATGTTATGTATATTATGGCTTCTCATGATATAGCGCAATTAATTCTTTGCTAGATGAACAGCCTACAATTTCCATTATTTTTGCAAAATTCCAGTCTACGGTTCTATGTGAAAGATGGAGCTCCCTTGATGCACAGGATTTAGAATGAGAGATTGTGGTGCGCTGGCAGCTGTTTCCGCAGGTTTTGTGCGACATCGATTTTGATTGCTTTTACGGGGTGCGGGTAATTGGATAAGACCAGCCTCTTGCATGCGCAACATTGCCACGCGGCAGGACATCTCTTGCAGCCCGCCATCTGCTTTATACCATGAGAGCATTCGACAAACATCCCGGGAAAGATCGGTGCGATGTTTTGATGGATTGCGCTCAATTAATTCGATAATTTGTGTTTGTTCTTGCACACTAAAATCGCGTCCGCAGTAACGTTTCATGATGTATCTCTATCATATGGCCTTAGCGTGTGGAGTAATCGTGCTTCACTCATTTTCCATGGTAGAAATTCACTCAAGTCTTCAGGTGCTATTCCTTTGTTTTTAGCAAAAGCCTCAAGGTACAGGTGAATCCATGTTCGCGGATTGATACCCCACAGTAGCATTGTTTGAAAAATTAAAAATTGCATGGCCGCAAGCTTTGCAGACCATATACTTCCCGAACCGGAGTAATTATTACGATCAAGAACGGGATTTCGAATGGCTTGCTCGGCTGAATTGTTATCCATTTCCACTGCTGGGTTTTCAAAAAAAACCATCAGGCCTTTCCAATGTTTGGTGAGACTGACTAACAGCTTACGTTGACAGGTCGCCAATAGGCCGGTTTTTTCCTTGTTTTTTTTAGCCACGTCATCCGCCGCAATATAGGCATCACAACGTGATTTCATTTCATTCAATGCTAGTCCAAGTGCTTCATGTCTTTCTTTGAATAAAGGGGATTGCCAAGTTAGCTGTAGTTTGGGATCCCAACACTCCACGCGGCTGCTCTACCACACCAAACCACATCATATTCTCATGACTTAAGTGATCAAAATGACCATGAACATCCTGATTTTTATGTGATATCTAGGTTATCAAGACCGGTAAGTAATCAATTAAATTATTCTTCCTGTGCATCCTCTGAAGTCAAGACTGACTTATCTTTTAGTCCTAAATTAAAGCCTAAATCGAATCCTGTAGTGCCTCAAGTTACTGACTACGCGAATTCAATCTCACGGGGCGTACATATGTTCTTGATCATAGTAGTATATCAGCTACTCAAGTAAGCACTTCTTCTTTTGCATCTTCTCAATGCATGCCTACAGAGCGCTACGTGAACTCCGTCTTACTACATTCAGATCCATTGAAACCTAGTACTTCTCATCATGAGGATCTTTTGCCCCCTTCTGACCTCAAAGGTTCCTTCCCTCAGAAATCAATGGATGGCAAAGGATCGTTAAATTTATTTAATCAACATGCCGCCCTAATACTTCAACAAAGAGCTTCTGAAAATAAGCAAAAAGCCTTAGAAAACACGGTATACCAATTCATTAAAAATGACATGAAGGAACAACGTTTACAGCAAGTTCCCCAGAGAAGTGATACGCCTTCTAACTCAGAAAATAGGCCAAATCGATTTTAGACTAAGTATTGTAATTTGCTACTAGAAACAATAAGATATTCATTGATTTTATCAAAAAAGATAACGATGAACATGATTAAAATTTCTTTCTTATTCGCATTTCTACTCATACCGACTGCAGCGATGTCTTTGGCAGTTGGTATGAGTCATGGTCATGGCGCCTTATTATACGATGCAACGCAATCCAATGGCCCCAATCCTCACAATGGTAATAAACCTACCAATCTTGCAGGACAATGGAAAGACAATATACTGCAATTTAACGCCTCTGCTAGTCCAAAAACACAAATCACGCGTTTATACCCCTACTCGGGTGATATCGAAATGGATTGCTCCACGCTAAGTAGTTGCGTGTATTCTGGAGCAGGGCAAAATGTGTTTGCACTGTATACCAAAGGTTTTGGACCTGCTTCAGTGGCAGCTTATCGTGCACATTTTCCCTCTGCACTTATTCTCGCGATTATTGACGCCGATTTAGACTCTTTACCCTTGCTGAGCAATCAAACTGTAGGCGTCAATGTTGCGAATATGCTCACGCAACAGCTATGTAGCGATCCGAATGTCGATGGTGTATTTTTTGATCTCGAACCTATTTCACCAAATGCCTTCCAAACACCTGGTTTATTTGCATTATATAAACAAACAGCTACAAATCTAGCTAATTGCAAGGATGCAAAACACCCTAATGGTCGGTATATGGCTGTATTTATCAATCCCAATAAAATTCCAGATTGGTCTCAACTTGCCGAAGCCTTAGGTCATAACGGTTATGTGGTAGTCGGTGCATACGATATCAATGATCAATCACCACCCTACCCTACAGAATATAGCGCGTACACGAGTAGTATCAATGGTAAAATTGGTGTCTTTATGGATCCCAATTCGCAAATCCAAAAAATTTCATATACGATTGCTATACCCGCCGCATCTAGTTTTTCTGAGTTCGAACAATTTGGTACTTATGTGAGTCAACAGATCCCTTTTAGTGTGATTACTGATTTCACAAAAACCGCACAGATAACCCAATTAGGATATGTACAATTGGCACGAGACTCCATATTAACTAATGCAAAAAGCCCTTATTACCTCGGTATGGATTATTGGGCATGGAGTCAGTACAAATCCCCAGCACCAAATAATAACTGGTTATTGTTGCCCAACATTCCACCTAATAACGTGGTCGCATACTTGCAACAATTTGGTTAACGCCAAAAAAAAGAATTCCTTTAAATAAGAAGTTAAAGGGTATATAAAATATGGCTCAACTGACCGTCACACAGATTGAAATTCTCTTAATAGTGCTATTTTTTTCCGGCTTTATTAGCGGTCTCACCGGATTTGGATTTGCCACGTTACTCGCTCCTCTCCTTTTTATGCTACCACCCAAACAAGCCATACCTCTTTTCATGGGGCTTTCGATTTTGTCCCAGTTAATTTCCTTATGGAAATTGCGCAAAGACATGCCCAAAAGCTGGAATGATATTTGGCCGAAAGGTCCCGGACCCGCTGTACTGGGAGGGGTAATCTGTGTACCGCTGGGAATCTATTTACTCCACCATCTGAGAGAAGAGCTGATCATGGTGATGATTGGTAGTCTTCTCACAATATATTCTATTTATTCGCTGTTTAAA
>CAXNER010000162.1:0-4141 GCA_964201315.1 Legionellaceae bacterium | reverse complement strand
TGTCAACAACTTTGGCGGGTTAATCAAAGAATTTCAGCTCACAATTGATCCTAAAGAAATGTCGCGCAACAATGTTGTTTTAAACGATGTTGTCAATGCGATTAACAATAATACAGAAAACGCAGGGGGTGGGCGTATTTCGCGTGGTGAGCAAAGTTATATCGTAAGGGGCATTGGTCAAATTAATACGCTTCATGACTTAGGCTCCGTTGTTGTTACACAAAAAAATGGCATGCCAGTGCTCGTTCGTGATCTTGGTAAATTACACTATGGCCATAAAGAGCGCGAAGGAATATTAGGGAAAAATAATAATTCAGACACCCTCGAAGGCATAGTGCAGATGCGAAAGCTTGAAAACCCATCAAAAGTTTTAGAGGGCGTTCATGCGAAAATAGACCAACTTCAGAGCCTCTTAACGCCGATGGGTGTGAAAATAGTTCCTTATATCGACCGTGACGAGCTGGTTCGTCTCACCATCCACAAAGTTACCCACACAGTAATTGAGGGGATATTATTAGTATTCTTTGTACTTCTACTGTTTGTCGGCAATCCGCGCAGTGCATTAGTAGCTGCAGTCGCCATTCCAGCGGCCTTAGTGACGGTATTCATTCTCATGGCAGCAACTAAAATGCCCGCCAACCTATTTTCGCTTGGCGCCATTGACTTTGGCGTGATTGTTGATGGCGCCATCGTGGTTATGGAAGCCATTTTACGACTCCGAGAAGAAAACCCGAACATAGAGCTCACCATGGAAGACACACTAAAAACCACAAGCTATGTCGCTCGTCCTATTTTCTTTGCAACACTGATTATCATCTCAGCCTACTTACCCTTATTCGCCTTCGAACGCGCTGAGGGAAAATTATTTACCCCCATGGCCTATACCGTATCCTTTGCTCTTCTTGGCGCATTAATTTGCTCACTGGTCCTTATTCCTGGTCTTGCCTACTCGGCTTTGCGTAAACCCCAAAAAATTCTTCACAACCGCCCACTCATTTGGCTGACCAAGCAATACCGTTATTCGCTAAGACGTCTACTCAAACGACCCATGATTGCCTATGTCCTTGGGATCTTAACGTTGCTTACAGTTGTATTTCTTGGTGCGACAGCCGGACGGGAGTTTTTACCAGAATTAGACGAAGGAGCACTCTGGTTACAAGTCACAATGCCTGCGGGACTTTCTCTGGAAAAAGCCAACGACATGGCCAGTGAATTACGCAGTACGCTTCTAGAATACCCTGAAATTTCATACGTTGTGACCCAACTAGGTCGTAGTGATGAAGGGGTCGATCCCTGGACGCCTTCACACATGGAGGTGCCCGTTGGTTTGAAACCTTACGCTACATGGCCCAATAACGAAACCAAAGCCCAATTCATTGCAAAACTCGGTAAAAAATTTGCTAGCATGCCAGGCTATAACATTGGAATCACTCAACCGATTATTGATAATGTCAATGATTTGGTCGGGGGCGCACACAGCCCCTTGGCCTTAAGAATATATGGTACCGATTTAAAAGAATGTCGCCGTATTGGTAATGAAGTAGTTCGTGTTTTGAAAAAAATCAAAGGAACAGCATTTGCCTCTTTGTTTCAGGAGCCACCTATACCGCAAATAGTTATCAATATAGAGCGAGATAAATTAGCAAGGTATGGCATTAATGTCGCTGACGTGACCACATTAATCCAAACGGGTCTTAGCGGCGCTCCAATTGCTACTATTTATGTTGACAATCGCATATACAATGCAACGGTGCGCTTTCCCAAAGCAGACAAAAACAGCACTGAATCAATAGGCAATTTATTTCTAAATAGCTCAACAGGTGCAAAAATATTACTATCTCAAATCGCAACCATCGAATACAGAACTGGCGAAAGTACTATTTCTCACGAGAAAAACGAGCGTTTGGTCACTGTACGTATTGATAACCGAGGGCGTGATCTCTCATCCTATCTTAGCGAGGCACAACGCCGCATTCATCATGACGTCAAATTTGACTCAAAAAATATCCGCCTTGAATGGGCAGGGCAATTTGAAAGCCAACAACGTGCACAAAAACGACTAGTCTACATATTATTCATGATGTTAATTCTCATGGGATTGTTATTGTTTTTTCAATTTCAAAAGTTACGTTTGGTTGCTCTTATTTTAGCCGTAGTGCCGATGGCAACGTTAGGCGGGCTTATTGTTCTGCATTTAACTGGAGAAACATTGAATGTCGCCACTGCAGTGGGCTTTATTGCGCTATTCGGAGTATCCGTTCAAAATGCCATCATTATGATTGCTAACATTCGGCGTGTTCGCACAAGAAGTAAATCGCTAAGCCATTCGGTAGTTGAGGGTGCAACCGAGCGCCTGCGGCCCGTATTAATGACAGCAACCGTTGCCTCCTTTGGAATGCTTCCTGCAGCCCTTGCAACGGGCGTAGGAACTGATGTCCAACGTGGCCTTGCAACCATCGTTGTTGGAGGCCTCGTTATTTCAACACTACTTACATTGTTTATTTTGCCAACGTATTACTACACGATGGAACGTTTTTGTGAGGATGGTGGTTCAAAATTCCGTTGGGGTAAAACATCATGAAACGAAAAACATTTGTTTTTATTTCCAGTTTTCTTTTATTAAACGGTTGTGCCGTAGGCCCTAACTACACAAGGCCCACAACACCACTACCCAAGCCCTATACACCAAAATCACTAGGATCAAAAACAGTAGCAACACCATCAAAATTTGGTCAGGCTCAGCAATTTATAGCAGGTAAGGAAATTCCCGCACAATGGTGGGCGTTATTTCATTCCAAACCATTAAATGATCTTATTACAGAAAGCCTTCTGCACAACCCAAACATTGGTATGGCCCAAGCTACATTGCGTGCCTCGCTTGAAAATGTCTATGCTCAAAAAGGTGCCTTTTACCCATTTGTTGGCGCGACTTTCATGCCTGAAAAACAACAAATCGCTAAAATTCTTACACCGATCTTATCGAGTAATCAACTTAATTATTCGCTGTATACCGGGCAATTATATGTTTCCTATGTGCCAGATGTTTTCGGTGGCACACGTCGTCAACTAGAATCGTTAGTTGCGCAAGCCGCTTTTCAGCAATTTCAATTGGAAGCAACATACCTAACACTAACCACCAACGTTGTGAACGCTGCCATTCAAGAAGCAGCTCTACGCGGGCAAATTTTAGCCGTCCAACAAATCATTGCTAGCCAAACTCAAATACTAACCATTTTTAAACAACGGCTTAAAATGGGTGATACAGCATTTACCGACATTGCTACACAAGAAGCCGCATTAGCGGCATCTGAAGCACTGCTTCCACCGTTAGAAAAACAACTTTCATTACAGCGAGATCTACTCAATGCGCTTACCGGACGCTTTCCCGATGACCCACGCACACCAGAATTCAGCCTCAGCTCTTTGCATCTGCCTACTGATTTGCCGTTGTCACTCCCATCAACGTTATTAGAACATCGCCCCGACATCCGAGCCGCTGAAGAACAAATGCATGCTGCCAATGCATTAATTGGCGTAGCCACCGCGAATCGTCTACCTAATTTTGCGCTTGGCTTTACCAACGCAGGAACTACGGCCACTACTCTTTCAACACTACTTCAACCCAACAGCCTATTTTGGTCGGTGGCAGGCATTATCGCTCAACCCATATTTGACGGTGGCACATTAAAGCATAAACAACGTTTTGCAAAAGCAAGTTATGATGAAGCCGCTGCACAGTATCGCTTAACTGTTATTAACGCATTCCAAAATGTAGCGGATACTCTAAAAGCTATAAAATTAGATGCAACAGCGCTACGAGCCGCCAAAAAAGTAGAACTGGCAGCATCAAGAAACCTCCGTATTTCTCGCCATCAATTTGCTTTGGGCGATAGCAGTAGTCTATCCATATTATTAAGTGAACAAATCTACCAACAAGCCAGATTAAATTTAATTCAGTCAGAGGCAAATCGGCTGTCAGATACCGTTGCCCTCTTCCAAGCATTAGGTGGTGGATGGTGGAACAAGGCGTGCGCCCCTTCGGTCGCTGATGCAAGAAACCACAAAACCCACGTCAAGTAATGGTCCACGTAAAATTTGCGGCAATAAAATAATCCGTTTTTTTCTGTGTGCCATTTAAGTT
>CAXNER010000161.1:0-4199 GCA_964201315.1 Legionellaceae bacterium | reverse complement strand
CATGAATTTCCACCCCATCAAATCCTGCTTTTATTGCATTTCTTGCGGCATTTCGATACTCATTGATAATTCCCGGAATTTCATCTAACTCGATTGCTCGTGGTGTCCCTATCTCAACAAATTGTCCATTTTCAATAAAGGTTTTTTGACCAATCGGAGCGATCGCTGAGGGAGCTATAGGGGTAACTCCGTTGGGTTGAAGGGAGGGATGTGAAATACGGCCCACATGCCAAATCTGGGCAAACATAGCCCCGCCTTTTGCATGCACCTCTTTTGTGATCAGTGCCCAGCCAACGATTTGCTCAGGAGAATATATACCTGGTGTCCATGCATATCCTTTTCCTGTTGGAGAAATCTGAGTTGCTTCAGAAATAATCAATCCGGCGCTTGCCCGTTGGGAATAATATTCAGCATTGAGCGGTTGAGGCACATCGGTTCCGTGAACGGCGCGGCTACGTGTAAGTGGCGCCATGACAATCCTGTTGCTTAATGCAAGATTACCCAGATTAAAGGGTTTAAATAAAATACTGGAATCAGTGCTCATTGACATTTTCCTTTAATTTTAGGTGTTAGGCAATTTCTAATTTAATTCAACAAACGCTTGTGTTAAATAATAAATTCAATCAATGACATTTGTTGAACTAAACATAATCATTTTTTCAGGGATTGGGTATGCTGATGTAAAAAATCCAATAACTCATGTTCTGTTAAATGTGATAAATCTTTTTCTATGTTGTGGGCGACTAACTCTTTTACGTGTTTATTGAGGTGTTGAAATAAAAGACCATTCATATGGGGTGGTGCTATCAAAATGAGCTTTTCATACGCATGAACGGTTCTGTTATGATCAAGTTCCTTCGCTAGGTCTCTGGAAAAATTGTCTATTTTAATTTCTTTTGGATCAGACTGTTGAGAGAATGCTCCATGAGCGCCGCCATTGGCTTTATAGTGACCTGGCTTGTCTGAGGTTAAGTCAATATCTCTAAGTTTATTTTCAGGGTGTAGTATTTCTTTAACCAAGGTTAGTTGTTTAAGCTCTTTACGATAGTGGTATATTCGACAGGCGTTAGAGTTGGTGGATAAAACCCACGTTAAAAGATGATCGGATGGCATTGCTAATACTCCTTTTGCTATAAATTAAATAATAAATTTCTTAAATAAGCTACATGAGAATGAGCTATAAATCCAGGTTATGTGGTTTGCGGTTAACAGTTGAGATGTAAACAGCAATCATTATTTCCTTTCAAGAAAACTTACAGTGTAGCGTCTTAATGTTCTTTTATAGGTAGATCTTTAAGGTGTCCAGCATGCTGCTTGTGTAGCAGTTTTTAAGTTGGATTGATCGACACTGAAGGTCTCGCACGTTGTGTCTAGCGCCTGCGTGTCGGTGGCGGTTGCAGTTAAAGTGTAAGTGGTTGCTGTTTGGTTTGTAAGAGTAATTATATAATACCCTTGTGGTGAATTTTGAGGGAAAGAGGGTAGTGACCCACATGTTCCGTTGTATGTGAAATTTTGCGCATAGCATCGTTCCAGAATGGCTTGGTTTTGAGCAAGGCTAGCCATGGCATCAGAGCGGTGAGATTTGAGTATCCACGCACGGTAGGATGGAAAAGCAATGGCCATCAATATGCCTACGATCACAACGACAATCATTAGCTCAATGAGTGTAAAACCGTGATTTTTATTGTCATTTGCTCGCTCTCTTTGGCAAAACATGTTTTTTATCATGATTGTTTCCCTATTGAATTTGCCACCAACCGGTCTGGCGAATGTTATTGTTTTGATTTATTACAGAGGTTTGTTGACCACCAGACATGGTAACAATTTGAACCATGTTATTGTTTTTGTTAAGACCAACAGAGGCTGGTGCGCTGGCATAACCAGGCAATAGGCCAATGCCCACAGGATTGCTTCCATGGTATTGATCACCAGCTGTCAGCGTACCACTTGCGTTAATGTCGAGTTGGAAATTGGGGAAGGCGCCGCCTGTTTTGTAATTAATATCCAAAAACATCGATGAAGCGACACCGCAGGCGGTTGCTGGTGGCGTATTTAGTGATGTGATAAAAGATCCATTAATTAGTTGAGGATTTGTAATGACACGTTGACCTCCTACAAGCAGATCTGCATACCAGCCAAATGTATTACCCCATGCGACAGCATTTGTAGTGTCTGTGATGATGTCTTGTGGTAAACCAGACGTTGCTGCTGTAACTAAAGAGAGTGTTTGTGATTGTAAATTGGTGCGATCAATCACGGTAGTGGAGTTAGGCTTGTCCCAAATGCCATAGATTGTTTGAAATTGTGTGTTAGATAGATCGCTTGCCGTTATTAATTGGCCTGTGCCAAACATCACAAAGAGACCTTGGAACCTCGGGTAGCTTGGATTTAAAGTGACCAATGGGTGCGTGGTGATAGGCTGAATCGCGCCATTTGAATCTCGAGCTTTAAACAATACACGTGCTTGCCAGAGAGCGGGGTTGCTACTACTTACATCTACAGCCCAAAGGTTTCCTTGCAAGTCCCCCGCATACACCGCTGTAATTGGTTGACCTTGAATGCCATCAATTTGGCCGAGGGCGACAGGGGACAAGCCCTGTGGAAGAGTCGCATTGCATGCACTTGGTTCGGCCGCACAAAGATCTATCTTGCGAATCAATTGCCCGGTTTGTGGATTGACGGCATAGAGTACGGCGTTGTTGTTTGTGCTGTTGTAACCATTCCCAAAAAATGCCGCAAAAGTCGTCGTGGTACTCGTTGTACTGATGATACCAATTTGTGGTGGGCTGTAAGTAAGGCCCAGGTCTGTTTCTGTATATTCCCAAAGTACTAAGCTTGCGAGTTTGGTCTCAGTATTGATACTAGCTGGGTCTGTGATATCCAATGCGTAGATACTGTTGCCACCAGCGTTTTCCCCACCAAGAAGAAGCGTGTGCCAGCTGCTGTCAGAAAATTGTACCTCTCCTGATTGTGGCGAGCCATCGACGAAAAACAGATGGTTTAGATTATAAAGCGGAGCTGTCAGTTGAAAGAGGTTAGCAAACACAGCATTGGGTATAAAGGCGAATTTTTCAGCACCTGTGGACGCATTGAAGGCATGCAACATCCCATCGTTAGCCCCTACGTAAATCATGGGTGGGCGGTTTGCATTTGCTTTTGCGAAAGTGACATAACTTGCTGATGAGTATAAATTACTGGTGGATGGTGTGCCCACGTATTCCGGTTGGCTATTTACAATGTCCCCAAGAATATGCGAACGGTTACGAAATGTTCCTCCATTGTGTTTTTCGAGTGTTGAGACACCGCGAAGGTAGGGTAGTCGACTTGCTCCGAGTGCATCGCTTGGTTGAAGTTGGGCTTGTTGTGCTGTACTGATATTTGCCCATTGAAATGGTGCCCCACCACCGGCTCCACTGTTTAACGTAGGATTCCAAGTAGCAATGATTCTTGAGCTCTGTGCATCAAGCAACGTTTGTGCTGACCAGACAGTGGAACCTGTAGGAAAGCCTGTGGTTGCATCTAACGATATTTGGACAAGATTACCTGCCCAGTCTTGGTATTGCTTGTCGCTGGAGGAGAAGCTTGCTTGGTACTCCACTGTACCAACTTGAAGTTTGGTTGAGCTAATTGCTGCAGATGTGGTGGAAAGAGCTCCGTTTTGTACAGATATTAGGATGTTGTTGAGTTCATTGACTAGAGTGGCTGGGTCTGTGGCTGGGTAATAGTTGATGGTGCCTCCAGCGATTGCCATAGCGGTGAGTGTTGCGGCGGCTTGAGGGTTGAGCGTTGGGTCGACACCGGCCCCTAATCCGATGACATAGGTTTTGAAGTCAGCGTTCTTAAGGTTAGTGAGTGCGGTAATGGTGTCCGTTAATGCTTGGTCATTGGTAGTGTTTAAAGAGCCGTCGGCATTAAAAGTGGCTGTAACGTTATAGCCCGTAGCGCTAGCGGCGGCGCTGCCCAGGGGTGGCCATGCGTGGCCTGCTAAATCTTCCGTTGGTAAGCCATCGGAAATTAATACTACGTAGAGTTGTGGTCTGCAGCCGGTGTTGGTTAATCCAGATAGATAAGATTTTGCTGTCGTTAAAAGGCCTGGAATTGGCGACTGACCAGCCACGGCTTTGATTTCGGTGGTAGCAGTATTATTGGTTTCGGGCTTAAGATATGGCACAAAGGTGTTGATTGCTGTGGTTATGCTG
>CAXNER010000160.1:0-4209 GCA_964201315.1 Legionellaceae bacterium | reverse complement strand
CTTAAGACTGATTCTGCTTTTTCGGGCGTCAGCACTTTGCCAGTGAGCATTAATGCCCAAGTCGTTGCATTTACAAAAAAAGAATTACTCTGTCCACGGTGTGATTTCCAATCAGCGCCAGCAAGTTTATCCTTGATCAAACGATCAATTGTAGCGTTGTCAGGCACACGCAAAAGTGCTTCTGCAAGACACATTAGAGCAATGCCTTCATCACTCGATAATGCATACTCTGTCAGAAAAGAATCGATTCCCGTGGTTTTTTTACGCAGAAAACGTACCTGCTCAACCAAACGAGCAGCCAAATTTTGCACGTCTGCTGTCAAGCCTTCACTTAAAACTGCATTTTCGAGAAGCGTTGTAACCGTGCTTAACTCACCCGCATGGTATAAATTATTGACAGCAGCGCGTAAACCCTGCGGGGATTGTAAAGAACGTCTATCAAGCATATTGCCTCCAATCAAGCAGTTTAGTATCTTGCAACGGGTTCTAGCGCAGTGAGTCCTCCATGGAGGTAACGTCTGTGCACAGGGTACTTTCTTGCAATGGTCGGCGAAGAATAATGCAATTTGCTAATAAATCAAATCAAATTATTACTTTTACTTTAACGCATTGTTGCCTGAGCGAGACAAAAGTACTCTTCTATATACTATAGGAGCTCATTTAATTTAGGGCGCACATCACTCCCATCAATAAATTTTAAACAACAATGGCTAAGGGCCAAGATGCTAAATACGTCTACTTGGCGCATGAACATTGCGTGTCAATTGAAATATTTATTGTCTCAATAACGATACAACCTATTATTTTAAGGTTAATTGAGGGCAACGTGTGCCGTCGTATAAAAGCTCACACAAACCATACGATCAGGTGTATTATGTGTTAACTCTACTGTTTTCAACCCTTCTAATTGTAGAAAAATGGTATTAAATACATACCACAAGAACAAATTCAATACATTATGTGCGCTAAAAACCTGGCACAAATGTATACTTTATGATCAATGTGGTGTATAATGGCCCTTTGACGGTCTGGCGCTTATTTCATAACTCCATGAAATAAAAGCATTTTGTGCAAATTGACTCATCAAAAGACTCGTGAGTTTACATTCAACTAACTTGTCAATATAATAACCACTTTTTGGGACCCTTACTCCTAGGGCAACATAAATAAAAGATGGAGCATTATGAATACAATAATCACCCTACTATCATTAGCAATGCTTGCGAGTAACATGACATCAAGCGCAAACATATTCACTAAACCCGCCTTTGACATCAATACAGAAGTCAGTCATTTAAGCACCACCGCACCACAACTAGATAAAAAGGTTCTTAAACTTGCACTTGCTGCTTATCAAAAAGCCGCTGTTAAAGGTGCTGTTAAAAAACCTGTTCTTACTGTTATTGATTATTCGCTACCCTCATCCAAACAACGCATGTGGATTTTTGATGTTAAAAAAGAGCGTTTATTATACAACACCTACGTTGCCCATGGACAAAATTCAGGCATGACTACACCTAATCACTTTTCAAATATAACCTCAAGCAAACAAACAAGCCTCGGCACTTATGTCACAAAGGACACCTACATAGGCTCAAAAGGCTACTCTTTAAATTTGCAAGGGCTAGAAAAGGGATTTAATGATAATGCTTACAGCCGCCGTGTTGTGATTCATGGCGCATGGTATGTCGAACCTGGGTTCATTAAAAAAGCAGGTAGAGCTGGACGCAGCTGGGGATGTCCATCCATTGCTAAAACATTAGCAAGGCCTGTCATTAACATGATTAAAGGCGGATCCATTGTGTTTGCATATTACCCTGACCGCAATTATCTATCACATTCAGGTTATGCTGTTGCATAAAAAAATAAAGCCAGGGCAACACCCTGGCTTTTTCACAGTCTTCCTTTCAAGACAACTGTCTTGAACTCATCCTTGAACCAGATCCATCTGATTAACAATCCGTTTTAAGACTTCAAATCCTTAGAAGTCATGCGTTAAATCTAGCAGTACAAATGCTCATAAGCAAGGCAGCTTGACAATTTACGCCTACATTTGTATTTTGACTAGAAATAAAATAACCATATTTTTCATTTGGTTATAAAAATACAAGTGTGTCGCACGTGACAATTCATCCTTAGTCTTAATGCAAATCAAGACATCTCTTGCCCTCTTTCAAGTAAAATAGGTGCAAGAAATAACCTAGCGGAAAGATTAACATGCATCACCAATTAGCTGTGCAGCTGATTTTTAGGTACTTTTGCAAATGAGCGCTGAGTTATGGTAATTTAAGTACGATTTAATTAACCGCACCTAGAGTACGAACATGGACCAACAACAAAATAACGCTAAAAAAGATAAATTGAAAACAATAGATTGGTTAACAGAGCACTTTCCTGCCGCTTTTCTAAGAAGAGCAAACCAGGTCAAACCGCTTAAAATTGGTATTTTTGATGATATCATTGACTTTTATGAACGTTTGGACTCACCTCCTTTTAGCAAAAAAACATTGCGTGAAGCATTAAATTACTACAGCTCATCGCCTGCTTATCTCAATTGCCAAAAAACAAATGTCGCGCGAGTTGATTTATTTGGTAATGACGTGGATGTCGTAACAGAAGAACAGGCTAACTATGCCAATCAACGTTACCAACAACGGTATACGGAGAAAAAATCTGTGATTATCCCTAAAGTATAACTGTGCCGAATGAGTTCAGTTATTAAAATAGAGGGGCTTAATCCAACGGCTTTCGACAGGCCAGCAAATAATTCACACCAACAGATTCTTGTAATGAGGCTTTACGTGTGAAAGGGTTGTACGCCATACCTGCCATACCAATAATGTCCAAACCGGTCGTTCGAACCATGGCTGCTAGTTCGCTTGGTTTAACAAATTTATCAAAATCATGGGTTTGACGAGGAAGGATACGAAGCACATATTCTGCAGCAATAATGACACCAGCATAAGCTTTTACTGTCCTATTAATTGTCGACAAAAATAAATACCCACCAGGCTTTAGCAAGCGCGCACAGTGGTCAATCACTAATTGTGGCTCTGTTACGTGTTCTAGCATCTCCATGCAAGTAATAATATCAAAAGGCTCAGCATCGTAGTCCTCAATAGGCTGACATATATAGCTTAAGGCCTTTTGATGCTTACCTGCATGCTCTGTTGCCACGGCTATTGCTTCTGCCTCAACATCAAGACCAATAACTGTAGCGCCTCTTATGGCCATACCCTCAGATAAAATCCCCCCACCACAACCCACATCCAGAATGTTACGGCCCGCAAGTTCTGTGAATGTTTGAATAAATTGAATGCGAGCAGGATTTATATCATGCAATGTTTTTAATGGCCCCTCAGTATTCCACCACTCGCTCGCGTGTTGTGAAAATTTAGCCACTTCTAATGCATCAACTGTCGTGTTTGTTTTCATGTAGAAATTCCTGCTTGCCTAGGGTCTGTTAACATTTCGCTAGCCAAGATAGTAGAAGTGCCAACAGACCCTAATAAATCCATGGGTTTAAAAAATGCCACCACCTCTTTGTTGGTGATGAAACTTATATTATAAGGATGTTCAGCCAAAAGGCCCGGTAAAAGTGCTGTTTTAGGTGTTTTTTCAGCAATTCTCCCCAATAAAACCAGTTTCAATGACGCATTATACTCAGCCAGCTGATTAAACAAGCAATGAATAAAAGGCCGCCACATACGCGCATGGTAGGGAACCTGTCCATCAACATAAACCAATGAGGCATTTAACAATAAAAATCCCTCTCTAATGAAGGCGCCAAATAGCTGCTTTGCTGTGCTTGTATAATTTGATTTATCAAGATTGGCAATCGCGTCTTGAGAAAAATCACCCAACAAATCACCGCGCGCAAACAACAGCATTTTAATCAAATTACGAAGTGAGGTTGCTCGATTGACCTCTTTAGAGAGACCATTTGAAGACCACAAAGATCCCACCGCTTTATCCCAAAACGCATAACCATTTGCTGACTGAGCTCGCGGATAAGGTGACTCACCAAGAAGGATGTAGTGCGTTGATGATAATGGCAAACTAAATGCTGAAAATATACATTTCGACCCAGGCAACCAATTATTACTAGACTTTAATTTAGCAAGGTATCCAACATCCATCACATCAAGCGCACAACGAAGCATAGTGCGCCATTCTGGATGAGCTTGCTCAATAAAATTATGCATGCAC
>CAXNER010000159.1:0-4209 GCA_964201315.1 Legionellaceae bacterium | reverse complement strand
GCGTGCTGATAAAGTGCTTGCGCCCCTAATGACGACGCCGAAGTATTTTCGTTATCCTTATCTTGCTGAAGGCAAGAATGAAACAAAGCAAAAAGTTCTTGATTATCTAACTGCGAATAATTACACCGTAGCTCCTGTAACAATCGATAGCAAAGATTTTCAATTCAATGAGCAGTTGTATGGCGTTCCCTTTCGCGCAAGAGAAAACTACATATTAAATAAAATGAAACCACGGTATCTTGCCTACATTTGGCAACAAACGTTAAGGGCTGAGAAGCGCGCGAATGGCCAGCCTGTTAAGCAAATACTTCTTATCCATGCAAATTTACTTAATAGCTATCTACTGGGTGATGTTATTCAGATGTACAAGCAAAATGGTTATAAATTTATTACGTTAACAGAGGCTCTTCAAAATCCTGCGCCAATCATAACCTACATTGCACCAGAAAAAGCGAAAGAGGCTACACCTGTTTTGCCAAGCTCCCTGGAAAAGCCGTTGTAATCTACAGCTTTTCCAGGGTGATGTGGTCTAATAAAGTTGGTGCATATTTTTATTAGACTGCATTACTTAAGAAAATCATGCGTGGCCATTTGGTAGGTATTAAAGAAATTATCCTGAACAACGATGGCTTTATTATTAGTAGCAAGGAGTGTTTCTGGTTTTTTAAGGATACCTGTTTTAAATTGCCAATCTTTAGGTAGCTGTAATTTCCCACCTAACAGTGACAATGAATGTTCTGTTTGTGGATAGGTTTGAACACTATAGGACTGCATAACAAACACGTGTCCTTTAGGGTCAATGAGCTCATAAACCGCTTTACCAGCTTGATAGACCCAGGTTGTGTGGCGCGTGACTTTTCGTTGTTGAAAAAAAGATTTGGATTTTAGTGCGTCTAACATATTTATATGCAACATGCCCGCCTCGCGCATTGGAAGCCCACTTAGTGTTTTTGTGGTTGGGTTGATGAATGTTGAATGTTTAAATCCATCAATAACCCAGTAACGTGGACCATTTAAGCGCACGAAAGATGCGCCTGTTTCTTTTTTAACGTTTGCCGTTGTTACCTTGCTCCATAATTTAGCGGGGCAATCGTTTAGGCCTATTGTGTTATATACCGCATAATTTGCATGGGTTGTGGAGATTATAACTTCGCAGTATCGTTTGCCTCGAAGGTGTGTTTTATCGCCTGCGATACCTATGGTTGGCGTAAGTGACAGGAGACATAACAGGGCGGAAAGTTGTTTGCAATTTGATTGAGCTGAAAAAAGAGGGTATTTCATAGTAAGTCTGCCTTAAAAAAAGTGACACAACCGCCAGGAAGAAAAATAGAATAACCCTTTTAGAATACACAATCATGTTATAAAAGCAATGAAAACCCCGGTTGATAGGCGTGTGTACCGACTATTTCTTATTACCTTTGTGTTAATCTTCCCTTAATAACTGAATATCATTAAAACAATATTTACACTCTTTGAGATATTTGATACTATATAACCCATGATGTTCGGTCTATGCGTGGCTGAGTGTATTTATAATCAACTAGTTTAGATGTTTTGGAGATAATTAATGAGTACTGCAATGCAGGATGTACAACAATATAACGAAGCTTTATCTCAGCAAGTGGTTACTGCTGTTAAAGGTTACCTCACAACGATTGGTCATAAAGACGCTAATCTCAATTTATACCAACTGATTGTTGAAGAAGTTGAGGCCCCTTTATTTCGCACCGTGATGGAATTGACGCGTTACAATCAATCAAAAGCAGCCCGTGTATTAGGTGTAAGCCGTGGTACATTGCGTACTAAGCTGAAGCGTTATTTTGATGATGAATTCATTGGAACACGTGGATTTTAATTGCTGGTCTTCTGATAAACATTCTGCTACTATTCCTGGCAAAGTCGGTCAGGCAATCGCTCTTTGCTGCATGCAGCGGAGGGAGGAAAGTCCGGGCTCCATAGGGCAGGGTGCCAGGTAACTCCTGGGAGGCGTGAGCCTACGGAAAGTGCCACAGAAAATATACCGCCTGCGTGGCTTTCTGTTGCTGGTTTATCCAGCCGTAGAGATAAGCGCAGGTAAGGGTGAAATGGTGCGGTAAGAGCGCACCGCACGGCTGGCAACAGGCGTGGCAGGGAAAACCCCACCCGGAGCAAGACCAAATAGGAATCCTTGTGGTCGTAAGATCACAACGCACGGCCCGTGCGGGATTCGGGTAGGTTGCTTGAGGCAAACGGTGACGTTTGTCCCAGATGAATGATTGTCCGCGACAGAACCCGGCTTATCGACCGACTTTTACTTTAATTGCCGAATTCTATCTTCTTTGAAAATCTCGGCTGTTCCTACGCCCCTAAACTTGTTGACGAAGCTCATCTAGAGCGTTTAAAACTATCTTCCTATTTTTTGCTGGTTTGACCATTTGGGCAGAATTTCTGAAAAAGAATGAGCGAATTCAGGGCGTATGGTTTAATAATGAGTTAAGTTAAGAAATAAAAATGAGGGATTTGCTGAAAGTTTAGGTAACATTGTTGCATGAGGCAACTGGTTGCGGCACCGGATCAAATTAGCTAGGTATAGGGTTCGTTTAAATGGCAGGATGTTCGTTGGCTAAACAGGGTTAGAAGCGCACCCGTCAGAACGATAATAACGCCAATTGCATACTGCAGTTTCATAGGCTCGCCTAAAAGCGTAACGCCAAAAATCAAGACAAAAACAGGCTCCAATACAGATAAAACAGAGGCTTTTTCTGAGTTAATATAATTTAAACTATACAGCAGCAATAAAATTGGTACGGTGGTTGCTATAATGCCGATTCCAAATAAGTTGATCCAAATTGGTAATGATGTAGGTATGGAAAGGCTGTTATTTAGAATGGAGAGGATTAAACAGGTCATCATGCACCCTAAACAGACCATCAATGTGGAAATTTGTGGAGAAAGCGTTGTAATTTTTTTACTCGATACGATATAGGCGGCATATAAAAAAGCTGAAAGAATGGAAAAAACAATGCCAATAATGTCAAATTTCATTTCGTTGGTATCGATAAAAAAACACATACCAATAACGATAATGATGATTGCGTAGTAATAGATAGTAGGGATGCGCTGTCCATACAAGAAATGGTTAATGAGCATGACCATGGCTGGGTATGTGAAGAATATAACCATAGCGAGGCCTGATCCGATGTAGGGGCAAGCAACGAAATAGAGCATGGTTGATAAACCATAAAAAAGGGCTCCATTCATAAACGCCATGCCCATGTCCTTCATGGCGTTCTTAGTGCGTTTTACTTGCCCAATTAAAATCACGCCCACGATGACAATGCTTGCAATTAAAAAGCGCCAAAACAGCATGTTTGTCACTGAAATTGATGCGTGTATGACACTTACGCCAAAGTAGCCAACAAAGCCATATAAAAAACCTGATAAAAGAGCATACCCGGAGCCCCGGTGTTCTGTTGAAATCATGACTATATCTTCTTCATAAAACACCGAGTGTACTAATTTTAGACTAAAAAGTAAATTGCTACTCTTGATTCTCTTCGTAACTCCTCATATTATCAGTTTTTTAGCCGATGGGGTTGCGGCGTATGATGCTTTGTCTTGATGTTGGAAATTCACATATTTATGGTGGTGTGTTTGCAAACGGTGAAATCTGTTTGCGCTTTCGCCACACCTCGAAAGCAAGCACATCAGATGAGCTTGGTATTTTTCTGAAAAATGTTTTACGTGAAAATCAATGTTCACCCGAGGACATAAATCAAATTTCTGTGTGCTCAGTAGTCCCGCAATTTGATTATTCGTTGCGAGGGGCCTGTATTAAATACTTTTCGGTTGATCCGTTTTTTTTACAAGCGGGTGTAAAAACTGGGCTGAACATTAAATACCGTAACCCTTCTGATGTCGGTGCTGACCGTATCGCTAATGCTATTGCTGCTACACACCGGTTTCCTGGCAAAAATTTAATTATCATAGACTTCGGTACAGCAACTACATTTTGCGTGATTAATAATCAAAAAGCATATTTAGGTGGAGTGATATTACCAGGCGTTCGTTTGGCGGTGGATGCTCTAGCTAACAACACGGCAAAATTACCTGCTGTGGAAATCATCAAAGTAGAGCAGGTTGTGGGTCGCTCTACGATTGAGAGTATTCAGTCGGGTGTTTTTTATGGGGCACTGGGTGCTTGTCGTGAATTGATTGGGCGTATTAAGG
>CAXNER010000158.1:0-4230 GCA_964201315.1 Legionellaceae bacterium | reverse complement strand
TTGCCACCCAGGCAAATCTTCATACACAGGTTGTAGCCCTTCAAAATCCTCCGCCGCCTGTGGTGGACGTGAAAGCAACTGGCCATCAGTACCTCGATAAGCCACGGCTATACGAATCGTGTCTAGACCATCTAAAACATCTAGTTTAGTCATGCACAAACCAGTGATACTGTTCAGCTCTATAGAGCGTCTCAATAATACCGCATCAAACCAACCACATCGGCGTGGCCGACCGGTCACTGCGCCAAATTCATTGCCTCGTGTTGCCAAATTTATACCAATTTCATCCTTCAACTCTGTAGGAAAAGGTCCTCCGCCAACCCGTGTGGTGTAGGCCTTGGTAATTCCCAATATATAATCGAGGTATCGAGGACCAAACCCTGCGCCGTTAATGACACTTCCTACACAGGTGTTAGATGATGTAACAAATGGGTATGTACCATGATCAATGTCAAGATAAACGCCCTGAGCGCCTTCAAACAAAATCGCATCACCCTGCCTTCGATGCTCGTGCAAAGAAGTAGTAACATCTGTCACCATCGGACTTAGTTCTTTCGCCCAAAGAAGAGAGTCATCCAGTATCGCCTGTATATCAACCGCGGGCTGCTTATAGTAATTTATAAGCATAAAATTATGGTATTGCAGTAACTCGGTAAGTTTTTTTACAAACCTGTCGCGATGAAGTAAATCACTTATTTTCAGCGCACGCCTAGCAATTTTATCTTCGTATGCGGGCCCGATCCCCCGACCGGTGGTGCCAATAGCCGCTATGCCTTTCATTGCTTCGCGCGCCTTATCTAAGGCCACATGGCACGGTAAAATTAACGGACATGCCTGACTGATACGCAAGCGAGGGCGTACATCAACACCTTTCTGTTCCAATTCTTTAATTTCAGAAAGCAACGCCTCTGGCGACACAACCACACCATTGCCAATATAGCATTGAACATGGGAACGGAGCATACCAGATGGAATAAGGCGCAAAACCGTCTTTTCTCCATTAATTTTTAAGGTATGTCCAGCATTGTGCCCACCTTGGTAACGCACAACGACTTGTGCGTTCTGAGTCAGCAAATCGACTATCTTGCCTTTTCCCTCATCACCCCATTGCGTACCTACAACAACCACATTTTTACTCATGATAAACTCTTATTGTACAAATTGATGAACGATGGTAAGTATAATAACGCCTACCAACATACTGAAAAACCCCGAAATTCGCAAAACCTTTTCATCTTGTGCAATATTTTTTCGCAACAATTTCTTCCAATGTTCAGGCAGTGCAAAGGGCATAATGCCCTCGAAGACAAATACAAGCGCTAAGGCCGAAAGAAAGTTATTTAACACAAGCCTCATCTCCAATAAAAAAGGGTTAAGTGACCTTAACCCTTTTTTCTAAAGGAGCTATTATAATTAATTCTTAGCGGTAACACCATTACCTTTTGATAAACCGTGCTTAAAATAATTAAAAAATGCACTGTCACCATCAAGAACCAATATATCTTGCTTGGTATCAAAACTATTTTCGTACGCTTTTAAACTACGATAAAAAGCAAAAAAGTCTTTATTTTGACCAAATGCTTCCGCATAAATAACAGCGGACTTTGCCTGTGCTTGTGCACGAATAATTTGCGCTTCACTCCGAGCCTTGGCCAGCAATACAGTCACTTTAGCGTCAGCTGCGGCTTGAATTGCTTCGGCAACGGCATGACCATCAGCACGGTGCCGATTGGCAATTTTTTGCATATTTGCACGCATCAGCTGATAAACGGTGTTGCTTGTGCTTTCAGGTAGTTCTATGCCTTTAATACGCACATCAACCACATGAATGCCTAGCTGCCCCGCTTGCTGCTCAGCGTGACTGCTTAACACAGAGGTCAAATCATTACGCTCACCTGACAGCACATCAGAAATAGTACGTTTACCAAATTGAGCACGTATATAAGTATTCAACTGCTGCTCAAGCAACGTTTCGGCCTTAAACTGATTGCCTCCCGTTGCTTTGAAATAGCGTGTCAAATCTTTAATACGCCACTTCACGTAATAATCGACAATCACGTCCTTCTTTTCTTTAGTCACAATACGAGAGGATTTGATGTCCAGCGTTTGTAGCCGCGTATCAAATACCCGCACACTCTCAATAAACGGCATTTTCACATGCAAACCTGGTGACAAGACTTTTACTTCTTGAGTTTTAGCATCATCAACCAATCGACCTAAACGCAATAAAATTGCCTCCTGCCCCTGGTCAATAGTAAACATGCTAGCAAGCGCTACCAGCAAAATCACCGCAATCAACGCACCGATGGTTAGTTTAGTGGCATTCATCAATTACTCCTCCCAGAACGTTCTGTAGGCCGGGTAATTTCGCGACCATCAAACAGTGCATTATTGTCCTTGTCCTGGCCCAATGAATTACTACTGTTAAGGGATAGTTCCTTCATCGGCTGAGGTAAAGAGGCGCTTGAGGCTAACTTATCTAGTGGCAAATAAAGCATATTCCCGGCCTTTCCATCCACAACTATTTTAGTGCTTTTACTTAAGATGTTTTGCATAGCATCTAAATACATGCGCTCTCCGGTTACAAACGGTGCGCGTGTGTATTCTGGCAGTAATGCTAAAAATTCAGCAGCCTCACCTGTGGCTCGCAACACAACTTGCTCTGCGTAGGCCTCTGCCTCTGCATATATGCGTTTAGCGTTACCCTTGGCGATGGGGACCACGCGCGCCTCATAACCCAGAGCCTGTCCTTCAAATCGCTTTTTATCTTCCTGTGCTTTAATAGCGTCATCAAATGCATCACGTACATTATCAGGCGCTTGAGCTTGTTGAGGGGATACATTGACAATGTTAATCCCTGTTTTGTATATTTTTAAGATTTTTACCAACGAATCCTGGACGTTATTGCCCCAAGCTTCCCTACCTTCGGTGATGACCTGATCAAGTGTTGTCGTCCCAACGACTTGACGCAAGGCACTTGACGTTGCTTGTTGCAAACTTTCCTGCGGGTCAGCCACATTAAACAAATAGTTTTCAAGAGAGCCGATGCGGTAACTCACAGCGACACCGACAGAAACAAGATTTTCATCTCTGGTCAGCATCTGTGCCGAATACACATAATCAGATATGCGATCCACATTCACTACTATTTTGGAAGAAATAAACCGAGGGATCCAATGCGGACCGGGACCTACTGTTTTAATGTATTTGCCAAAACGAAGAATAGCGGCTTGTTCTGCAGGATCTACAATAAAGATACCAGATAAAGCCCAAAGAACAAATACTGCACAAGCAATCATCGTTACCAGCATGCCGGCACTCCCGCCCGGGCTTGAATCAGATAGCGCATCACCTGGTGTATCAGGTCCTCTCGAAAATAATTGTTTTAACTTTGATTGAAGGCGCTTCAACGCCTCATCGAGATCTGGAGGCTGCTTTTTACCGCTCCACGGATCTTTGCCTTTATCAGGCTCATTCCACCCCATGCCCTACTCCCGCCATTCTGCAGAAAAATAGAATTCTATGGGGTATAGGAAGTTTAAGCAAGCACTCATTATAGGCACAATCCTAGGCTGCTGAAGGTAAACCATTACCAATTGGAGCAGGCTCTGTCGAATCTAAGGGTCTTTTACCACCCCCACTAGTACGCGACGAAAACAAGCCATTCTCCTTACACAACTGACTGAACGAAATTGTAGGCGTGTCAACCCCTTTTACCAGTTGCTTGTAGCATTTTTTATGCTCAGGGGTATAAAGTCCAAGTAACTCAATCAGTGAAATAAGGCATTGCATCAACCAACCGCAAGTAAACTTATCGTGCGAATGACACTTTAACAATTTCGTTTTAAAAATAGGCGCTGAAATAATCTCTTTCAACTGACTCAATCTAAATTCAACTGTCAGCGTTTCATCATTTGCAAGTTTTTTAATTCTAGTAGCCAACTCAGTTTTTGCCACCAAGGTAGCATCACTTTCAAACGTCGTAGCTCGCACATTCCCGGGTTTAACGTTTTTCTTAGCAATGGCCTTATTTGATACAAAAAGATAGGAATTCAATCGCTCTATAGCAGCCATTACCGTCTCTAAATGATGGTAGTTTTGGTAATTTTCCTTCTCAAACTGCTCCCCTTTTGCGCGCAACAATTCATCTACTTTCAGATCAATATCAACCGCATTTTTTGCAACTCCAACAATGTCATCTTCGGCCGCTTTCATATATGCGTTGAGCTT
>CAXNER010000157.1:0-4267 GCA_964201315.1 Legionellaceae bacterium | reverse complement strand
TTTTTATTGGCGGTGGTACACCAAGCTTATTTTCAGCATCTGCCTATGAGCGCTTGCTGACCGAGCTACGCTTACTACTACCATTTGCTGATGATATTGAAATTACCCTAGAAGCAAACCCAGGAACTGTAGAGCAACAACGCTTCACTGATTATCGAAGCTTAGGCATCAACCGTTTATCCATAGGCATTCAAAGTTTTAATGCAACGCATTTAAAAGTATTAGGCCGTATTCATGATGACCAACAAGCGCATCTAGCCATTGAAAGTGCGCGTAAAGCGGGGTTTGATAACCTCAACATCGACATCATGCATGGTTTACCCAATCAAACGATCACCGAGGGGTTAAATGACCTCAAAACAGCGCTATTACACCAGCCAGAGCATTTATCATGGTATCAACTGACCATTGAGCCTAATACGGTCTTCTATAAAAAACGCCCACCACTTCCGACTGAGGATGACGCGTATGCCTTGGAGGAAGAGGGATTAAGCATGCTGGCATCTCGTCAATTTAAACGCTATGAAATTTCAGCATTCTGCCAATCCAATCAAGTAGCACGTCATAATCTTAATTATTGGTTGTTTGGCGATTATATTGGTATTGGTGCGGGTGCACACGGGAAATTAACCAGCAAAGACGGCACTCAAATCATCCGTACACGCAAACAAAGACAACCCACTGATTATTTAAACCCTTCCAAACGCTATCTTGCAGGAATCGATGAAGTGAGCCCAGCTGAACTTGTTTTTGAATTTATGCTCAATGCCACACGCCTACAAGAAGCCATTCCCAACGCCCTTTTCACAGAGAGAACCGGTTTGAATTCTAACGCTCTAACACCTGGACTACTTCAGGCTGAAGCAAAGGGATTACTTACTATCGAAGATACCCATTGGCAGATAACGGCCTTTGGACGGCAGTTTACCAATGATCTGCAAGCAATATTTTTACCTAACTGACAGTAGAACGTGCACCAACAAGATTGAATTAGCGCTATGGGTACCTATGTGTAATAATCATAAAACATCAGTGATACTTCACAAATATTTCACGTTCATTGATAATGAATAACTTTCTTCATCTAGGAGGGGTAAAATAAGACTGTAGCTCATTTGTTAGGGATATATGGCAATTCAACCTAATCTACATTCTTACTACACCTTCTAAATAGAAACACCTATTTGCAAAAATTATATAGTCAAGGAGACGTTATGTTTGCAACATTCTTATTTCTGTTTAACGTAGTAGTTGGTTATCTTGTGGGCTCCATTTGCTCAGCAGTAATTGTCTGTCGTATATTTGATCTACCCGACCCTCGTATTGAAGGCTCTCGAAACCCTGGTGCTACCAATGTTTTACGTTTAGCTGGAAAACAATATGCCTTGATCGTTTTACTGGCCGATATGCTCAAAGGATTGCTCCCGGTCTTGCTAGCCAGAGAGTTAGATGCAGGCCCAATTATTGTTGGTTTTACCTGCCTTGCTACTGTCATCGGCCATATGTATCCGGTCTATTTCGACTTCAAGGGTGGCAAAGGCGTAGCTACAGCGCTAGGTGCATTGCTTGGTTTTCATTTCATACTCGGCGTAATGGTCATTGCTACCTGGTTGATTGTAGCTCAGCTTACCCGCTACTCTTCAGTGGCATCCATCATTTCTATGATACTTGCTCCTTTTTACTCTTTGTATGCCGTTGGTAATGTAACTGCGTTTCTCCCCTTATCAATCATTGCACTAGCCATACTCTATCAGCACCGTGAAAATATCACCCGCTTACAAGACGGTAAAGAATCGAAAATTAAATTTCGGAAGGTACAGAATAAGAATGAGGAAGCACAGCTTATTATACCCCCACAAAGCCCACTAGAAATAAAAGCCGCGCGTAAAACCAGCAAAATTGGTCTAAAGAAAGTGACCAAACCAACAAAGAAAATAACCGCAAAAACCAGTTCAAGCACTGCCGTAAAACCTGCTAAAGCAAAAAAAGCCGCGCCAAAAACAAAAGCCGTAACAAAAACGAAAGCAATAGCAAAAACGAAAGCAGTAGCAAAAATGAAAGCAACTACCAAAGCCAAAGTGGCACCAAAAAAATAAATTTGACGCATTTAATCTTGGGGCCTCTCACAAATTTTATATAAGAAGGCCCTTTATTTTGAAGAAAATAATATCGATTTTTCCACCAGTGCGCCAAATAAAATTACCTGGATATGCAGTTCCTAAAGAGAGTTCAAAGGCCAACGGGCCCGCACATCGATAGCCAGGTTTGAGTCTTTTTTTCCCTGTAAAAGATTAAGACAACCAGCATACGCGACCATGGCGCCATTGTCCGTGCAATATTCTGGTTTTGGAAAATAAACCTGCCCCTTCACATCAGTCATCAACCGAGCCAATGCCTCTCGCAAGGCACGATTAGCGCCTACTCCTCCAGCCACAACCAACCGCTTGCTTGCCGTTTGCTGTAGTGCTCGCCGACATTTAATCAATAATGTTTCAACAACCGCCTCTTGAAAGGCTTTTGCAATGGACATGATGGCCTCTTCATTTTTTTGACTTTTGTGCCATACCGTCACTGCGTGTGTTTTCAACCCACTAAAACTAAAATCCAAGCCCGGTCTATCTGTCATTGGACGAGGAAATGAGGGCAAATTTGGCAGGTTTTTTAAATGGCAGCAATCTGCAAGCCTTGCAAGCTCAGCGCCCCCAGGGTAGGGCACGCCCATTAGTTTCGCAGTTTTATCAAAGGCCTCGCCAACCGCATCATCTTGCGTATCACCAAGTAATTCATAGTTACCCAAGGCATGGGCTTCAATCAGCTGGGTATGCCCCCCGGAAACCAACAAAACGATAAAAGGAAAATCAAGCTCAGGTGATTCAAGTTTTGCTGCTAATAAATGTGCTTCTAGATGATGCACCGCCACTGCAGGAATGTTGAGTGCGAACGCTAAACTTTTTGCAAAACAAGCCCCTGTTAGCAATGCACCAACCAGACCAGGTCCTGAGGTGTAAGCAATGGCATCTAACTCTGATTTATCCATCTTCGCTTGGATCAGCGCCTCGTCAACCAAGGGCACTAAATATTTCACATGATCACGCGAAGCCAGTTCCGGTACTACCCCACCAAAACGACGATGAGTGGCCACTTGCGAATAAAGTGCATGCGCCAAAAGACCCAAGCCATCATCATAAATGGCTATCCCAGTTTCATCACAAGAAGATTCTATGCCCAGTACCCGCATGCCACACCCAATTTGCTTCATAAAACAAGTTGTCAGGATTATATATCATATAGTCCAAGGTATATATTAAAAGACTTGATCTCCCTTTTTATCTAGAGAATGTATGTTTCTTAACAATTGGGCTTGTCATCATTCCACTATTGAAGCAAAATTTATTTTACTTCAATGGCTTTCACGCAAGGACATTAGAAATGTCACAACTCCTAAAACGCTTCAATTTAGACAGCTTAACGTCTCGCATACAAAAAACTCAAGAAAATACACCTCAGAGTAAGTCCTCTGTTTATATATGCCCCTACGCTGATCCACTGACGGGTGATTATGATTACAGTCTGACTTGTCTTCCAAAAGAAGGTACGGAATATGATGTTAACGTTGCATTTTTTACTGTCGCCGAAGACAAAGTTGCGGGAACTTATGGAAATGGGGTTGATACTCGGTTTCTGACTCATCTCAGGGATCTTAGCGCCATTCGGCAAAAAATCCGTAAATTACAAGCAGCGGGCCATGAAATTGATGTTTCTTTTATCGATACGGAAAATATTCATTGGGACTCCGTAAATATTCCAAATTTTGTCCGTAATACGGAAGGCGAGTTTGATGATGACGGGGAAGTTATTAGCAATGATTTAATGGAGAATTTCAATCCAGTAGGGCGAATGTGGGATATAGAAACAGAGGATTCAGCAGCACCCGCATTAACAAAAGTGATGAAAGCGTGTTTTCTGCAAGGTATTCTTCGCGATCCAAATTATGTTTTTATTTATACAACGTATGCTAATCGAACGATTGATGACATCATTTTATCTTCAACCATTGATCCAAATGGAGATGAGGTAGATCAAGCATTATATGCGTTAGGATTTCAGCGGTTCACCGATCTTTTTACCAAACGAGGCACGTTGTCTCGTTTAGAAACCATGAGTTATGGTTCGACCGCTCAGGCGCGCTTTGATGAGGCAGATGCCTATGCAGCCCAACTAGGTCATGGAACATTGCCTCTGAATGATATGCGAAAGTTTATCTCCA
>CAXNER010000156.1:0-4292 GCA_964201315.1 Legionellaceae bacterium | reverse complement strand
GGCTTTCAACGGGTTGAAAAATACATCCGCAATCTAGGTTTTGCGTAAGTGCTGCTTTCATTCTGTGCCCCCTGTATTTTTAATTGGCCATTCAGTCAACACAGACTAAAAGAATTTACTCGCAAAAAACTGGGCAGTTACGTTAAAATGGAAACATCTACATGCAGTGTATTTTTTGAGTTAAGACGTGCACCACTATCAAGATTTGATCACTATTTTCAATGACTGTTTTACCGCAGACTACCATACACAATTGGTTAAAGGCGGTGATGAACCGCTCTATGTTCCTAGGAGCGAGAGTCAATCTCATCATATGCTTTATTTTGCGCATGGATTTTTTAGCAGCGCATTACACGAGTGCTCACATTGGTTGATTGCTGGTAGTGAACGACGAAAGCAAGTGGATTTCGGTTATTGGTATTCACCAGATGGGCGTACAGCCGAACAGCAAGCTTTGTTTCAACGCTTGGAAGTTAAACCACAAGCGCTTGAATGGATACTTTCAAGCGCGGCAAACCACCCATTTCGCGTTAGTATTGATAATCTCAATGGAGAAGAATCCGATACAGATGCATTTAAAATAGCGGTGTATGAGCAAGTTAAACAGTATTGTGAGCAGGGACTTTCTGCTCGCACAGAGCGTTTCTACGTCGCTCTTTCTCATTTTTACAACAGATCTGGACTTATTAACGTTAAGGATTTTAGTATTGAGTCGTTGCGCTAAACCTGCCTTAAGTCCGGTAGACATAAATTAGCTCCCAATTACGTTGAAATGGCATCGCTTAGTATCATTAAGGTCTGTTGAGATTGTTGAGCAGGGTCGCCTTCTTTGAGATAATTTTTATGCACTTATGATCTAGCCCTGTTTAAGGGTATAATCACGTATTTCTAATGCGTGGTAATACTATGGTGCATCGCCCTCGCAAGCGTTTTGGCCAAAATTTTCTTCAAAATCATCATGTTATTGATTCAATTTTGCGCTCTTTTCATCCACAAGCTACTGACAACGTAGTAGAAATAGGACCTGGTTTAGGGGCATTGACCAAGCCGTTGTTGCGTGTGTTGGATTCCTTGACCGCTATTGAGATAGATACTGATTTGCTAGCGCTCTTAGCGGCCATGCCAAAAATGCATGGAGCGTTGACGCTGATTTCTGCAGACGCATTAACCATTGACTATGGTCAATTGGGCGAAAACTTGCGCGTTATCGGTAATTTACCTTACAACATTTCAACCCCGTTATTATTGCATTTGCTGCGCTTTGCGATGCATATAGATGACATGTATTTCATGTTGCAAAAGGAAGTGGTGGAGCGCCTTGCGGCCCATCCTGGGAACAAAACTTATGGGCGTTTAAGTGTTATTGTGCAGTACTTTTGTGAAGTGGAGCAGTTATTTATTGTGCCGCCCAGCGCTTTTCACCCAGAACCCAAAGTTGAGTCGGCCGTTGTTCGGTTGATTCCCCATCGCGTTTCGCCCTATCCTTCAGTGAATTTTTCTGAACTTGAACGTTTAGTGGCTTCAGCGTTTTCTATGCGGCGTAAAACGCTAGCAAATAATTTAAAACCCCTGCTCAGTGCAAATGAACTTACAGCAATTGGGATTGACCCAAGCCTACGCCCTGAGCAAATTAGTGTCGAAAACTATGTCCAAATAGCGAATCATATAGGTGGTCGTTGATGTTTCGCGGGCTTGTGTCAAAATGTCGACAGAAGTATGGGCGGTATAGTGTAAAACAAATGGATTTAACCGGTGTATTGTTCAACTTTTTGAAGTGCACCGACATGTCAATAGCGTGTTTTTTGTGTTTGTGAACGCTCAGAAAATACCTATGAGTTGTAACGTGAAGGATTATGGAGGTAGCCTTGTTTCATCGTCATGGTAAAAAAACAAAATCACCGTATGCTAAGCCGCTCAAGGATTTGACGGCAATCGTTGCTCCGCAGCAGTTGCTACTCGATGGAAAACGATGTGAGTTGCTGTCGAAAATGACGGATTTGTGTGCGTTAGACGCGCCGCGTTTTGATAGCATCGGCTTGAGTTTGATTTATAATTTAATCAATCATTGCCAAAGCATGCCTGAGACATCGAACAGTTATTATGCGTTGCCATGCGGACTCATTGATCATGCGTTAAACCGCACAGAAGCGGCACTTTCTCTTTTTCGCGAATATATCGTCCAAGAATCTGGGCCCGATCTTTCTGAAGAACAAAAATTATGGGTTTATGCCTTGTTTACTGCCGGTATTTTGCAAGGCATAGGCAAGCTACAAACTGATTACCGTGTCGATTTGTATGATGCTAATGGACAGTTATTAAAACAATGGCGTCCTTTGGTAGAAAGCATGATTTCCGTGGGGAACCACTACGAGTTTGAATTTCAATCCGAAGGTGAGGATGACTTGCGTCGCCGCCTGAATTTGCTGATGGCGCGGTTATTAATGCCTGCCAGTGGATTTGCATGGATCATATCAAACCCTCAAGTATTAGCGGTATGGCTTGCTCTACTCAATGAGGATGCTCGTGCGGCGGGCACGTTAGGCGCTATTTTAATCCGAGCCGATGCCATTGCTATTCAACGTTATTTTAGTGACTTTATGATTAAAAGTATCACTGGTCGTGGTGGTCGAGGGAACCGAATCAGCACTTTTGTTGATAGTGTGCCTGAGACTGTTGCTGAAAGAGAGCGGATAATGGGTGTGGAATTTATCAAATGGCTGACAACTCAATTGGCCTCGGGTCAGATAATGATCAATAAAGCGCCCTTACTGATGGTTCCTGGTGGCATGTTGATGTCAGCGGAGACATTTCAGATGTTTGTACGAGAACATCCAGAATACAAGAATTGGCAAGCTGCACAAAATGCGTTTCTCTCCTTAGGCCTGCATGGTTTGGGGACCGATGGTGGTGTTACTTCACACTTTGAGAAAGCAAATACACACGAGATGCAAAGCGGTGTTGTGTTTGCTGATTATGCGGTGGCGTTGCCTGAAACGATGCAAATTCATAATGTAAATACAGGAGAGGTTTCCTCAATATCGGCCATAGAACTGGTGCATTTGGCCCAATTTAATAATAATTACTTTAATCATCAAGACAGTGGGGCGCGTGTTATGCCGTTAAATCATTTATCTGCATCGGGTGAATGGCAGCCCGCTGAAATAAATCATAAAACGTTCGGGAACTCACCCCGTGGCTGATTATGCTATAGGTGATGTGCAGGGTTGTTACGAGCCGCTTATGCGCTTGTTAGATTGCGTGTCATTTAATGAGCGCGCTGATAGGCTGTGGTTTGTTGGTGATTTAGTGAATCGCGGTTCACAATCATTAGCGGTGTTGCGTTTTATTAAAAACTTGCCGGTCACACCAATAATTACCCTTGGAAATCACGATTTGCACTTGCTTAGCGTGTTATTTGGGGGGAACTCCCGACAAAACCATGATGATACATTAAATGAAATAGTGACCGCTTCTGATGGCGAAGAATTGGGCCATTGGTTACGTAAGCAACTTATTTTATACCATGATCAATCTTTAAATGTTGTTATGTGTCACGCAGGAATCGCGCCGGTTTGGGATTTGAAATTGGCAAGAGCAATGGCTTCAGAGCTTGAAAGCGCACTGAGCGGTGCAGATTATTGTCAATTTTTGATGCATATGTATGGCAATGAGCCTGATCATTGGTCTAGCGATTTAACCGGTATTGCAAGGTTACGTATTATTTGTAATTATTTTACCCGCATGCGCTTTTGTGATGCACAAGGGCGTCTGGTGTTAACGTATAAGGGCACCGTTGAGGACGCGCCTGCAAATCTTTATCCATGGTATGAGGTTCCCGACCGTCTTAAAATTGATGCTGATATTGTTTTTGGTCATTGGGCTGCATTACAGGGTAAATGCCAAGACCCACGGATTCATGCTATCGATACGGGTTGCTATTGGGGAGGACAGCTGACGGCGTTGCGCTTGCAGGATATGCAACGTTTTATGGTGCCCGTCACGGAGAGTTCCCGATGATGTCTTCAATAAATTGGCGGGCGTTTTTTTTAGTGTGTGTATTTATTGCTGGGTCATCCTTAGCAAATGCTCTTCCAAATAAATCTCAAACAGTGCCCTCTCTTTATCATTGGGTTGATAATCCGTCTGAAGAAGCGCAGCGGTTAAATGACGCGGAAAAGCGATTAGAAGACGCTATTCATTCACCAGAATACATGCTGAAGAACTGGGTTGATTTGCCAACGTCCCCCACAACGCATTCGCGAAAAAAAATACATTTGCGGCTTCGAGAGGCT
>CAXNER010000155.1:0-4293 GCA_964201315.1 Legionellaceae bacterium | reverse complement strand
CAAACACTCATCGCTTTACAGCGTGTCCGTAAGCAGCGCAGAAAGTCAGCTGTCGCTAAAAAAAGCCGTACAAAGTAAGAATAGTGTTCGTAGTTTTGGGTGTTATTCTGCTTCGTAAAAACGATTATTTATTAGCTCAACCAAGGCTTTTTCCATCTCGGTTTCATCCGGGCCATCAATTTGTAGCGTGAGCTCGCTGCCTTTACTGGCAGCGAGCATCATGACGCCCATAATACTTTTACCATTAATGGTTTGAGTGTCTTTGGTTACGTCAATATGGCTTTGAAATCTTGCCGCAGTAGAAACAAATTTTGCTGAAGCCCGCGCATGTAAACCCAATTTATTGATAATGGTGATTTTGATTTTTATCATAATAGTATAAAATCTATCATCTGTTACCCTATTGTTAAAAAGTTGAACAACACACCAAGGATGGCCTGAGGCCCCCTCAGTGGTGTGACTAGGGTCTGCGAACACTTTTGCAGGACTAGCAAAGGTGTTAACAGATCCTTCGTTGATTCCCTGTTAGTCACGATGATCGCGACTTTTTTCTTTGTGTTTTATCAGTTGTCTATCAAGCTTATCAACTAAAATATCAATTGCTGTGTACATGTCTTCAGATTCGGAACTTGCATGCAATTCACCTTTAGATATCAGGATGGTTGCTTCGGCAATCTGGCGTAATTTTTCTACATCAAATATCACATTAATAGCTGTAATTTTGTCAAAATGCCGTTCTAGTTTATCGAATTTTTCCTCAGCAAAAGTTTTTAATGCTGGTGTTATCTCCATCCGATGGCCTGTGAAGTTGATTTGCATAACGTTCTCCTTTAAGAGGTGATAAGACAATGCTCCCATCACCTTAACCTGGTTGTTTAATACATTGATCTTCGCTCGTGTGAGGGCGCAATTCCCAGCGTTTCACGGTATTTAGCAATGGTACGCCGCGCCACCTGGATCCCTTGTTCGCACATCAATTCTGCAATTTTGCTATCGCTCAATGGTTGTTTGCAATTTTCTGCTAAGATTAATTTTTTGATCACAGCACGAATCGCAGTAGACGAACACTCACCACCAATGCAAGTGGGCACATGACTTGAAAAAAAATATCTAAGCTCGAATAAACCTCTCGGTGTGTAGATAAATTTTTGTGTGGTGACTCTTGATACAGTTGATTCATGAATAGAGAGGGCATCAGCCACGGTATTAAGAATCAGTGGCTTCATGGCCTCATCGCCATACTCTAAAAAATCCTTCTGATAGTCTACTATATACTGCGCTACTTTCAATAATGTTTCTTGTCGACTTTGTACACTTTTCAAAAACCACCGAGCTTCTTGTAAGTTGGTTTTTAAAAAGTGGAGATCCGTAATATTGTTCGTTCTCTTGAGTAGGGAGGCATAATAGTTGTTGATGCTAAGACGCGGCAGCGTACTTGGATTAAGTTCGACGCGCCAAGTGTGGCCAACTTTTTTTACAGTTAAATCGGGTATAGTGTGTTCTGGATTGCTGTGATTTATGTGACTCCCTGGCTTGGGATGGAGTTTGCTAATCAAGTGAAGTACGTTTTCTAATGCTAACTCATCACTGTGGTAGGTTTTTATCAGTTGTCGGTAATTATGTTTGCCAAGCAATGAAATGTTTTCGTTAATAATTTTTTTTGTTAGTGCTAGGTGGGGTGTTTCAGCAGGTAAGTCTGCTAATTGGATCAACAGTGCTTCGGCCAAGCTCAAGGAACCGCAACCTATAGGGTCAAAATGTTGAATGAGGTGCCTGACTACTTCGATGTCTGCAAACTCCAGCGGGTAGGTTTTACTGTGTAAAGTGCTGTGTAGATCAGTTAGAGGAATGGTTAAGAATCCATCATCATTAATGCCGTCTATAATCGTTGTGGCAATAATCCTGTCCACGTCAGTCATGGGTGTTAAATCTAATTGCCAGCGTAAGTGATCTTGTAAGGTATCTGACGTACAACATAAATTTTCATTATTATAGGCATCTTCATTAAATAAGTTGTTTTTAGTTTGATTGGTGTATAAATGAGACCATTGAAAATCCGTGAATTCGTCTTGTGTGTTTACAATACACTGAATTGCCTGTTCATCTTCTTCATTTACAGGAGTCGCTTCTAGCATTGGGTTGGAGTCGACTAGCGTTTGAATTTCTTGTTTTAAATCTAATGTTGATAATTGGAGTAATCGAATTGCTTGCTGTAGTTGGGGTGTCAGTATTCGTTGCTGACTAATATTGAGGCGCAATGACTGCTTCATGCAGATCCTCTTTTCGTTTACGGCTGTTATCTATAAGTCTAATTGATTTGAGGGGATAATCCAGCAAAATAGAAGAATATTTAAATCACTTTGACAAAAATAAGATCAAATCAGGGCGGGTGATGGTGCGGTATTAGTCTAAAAAATAGTTAATGTCTTCGTCGTGGCTATTAACTGTTTTTTGAATTATGCAGCTTGGCCCCTATTATTATATAGAGGCCAATGCGTGTTACTTAACTTTTTTCTCTTTGAAAAGTACATGCTTGCGCACAACACGATCGTACATCATTAATTCCATCTTCTCAGGATGGTTGCGCGGATTTTTGGTGGTGGTTTTATAATAACCAGTACCTGCAGTAGATTCCATTTTAACTTTGACGGTGATAGCTGCCATGGTTTTTCCCCTTCAATTAGATTTTTTCGCCTTTGGCTCTTAGTCTATCAAGAACAGTCTTTATTCCCAATTTATCAATAGTACGTATACCTCTTGCACTAAGTTTAAGGCTGACAAATCGGTTTTCTTCTTCAACCCAAAATCGTTTGTGTTGAATGTTTGGAAGAAAGCGTCTTCTTGTTTTATTGTTGGCATGCGACACGTTGTTTCCAGTGATAGGCCGCTTACCAGTAACCTGGCATACTCTTGACATAATGTTACTCCAAAGTGTCTGAACTTAAATTACTTTGTTCGATTATAAGCAATTTGCTAAATGTAGAATACAGGATGCGTTTTATAGCAAAAAATGAACGATGATGCAATGCATTGATCTCATTTTGACGTAATTCCGGCTATTTTTTATCAAATATTTCTAGCTAGAGCCATTATATACCCCTCAAAACGAGTATATGTCGTATAATCTGCTAAATTTTGTAATTGAGAATAGTTTTATGCAACGAACAATTAAGAGTTTTGTTTTAAGAACAGGGCGAGTCAGTAATCGCCAACAATTGGCCTTGGATGAGTGGCTTTGCGATTATGAATTGCCTAAACCCGGTCAGTTGTGGGATTTGACGAAAGAATTTGGCAGGGATGCAGGTATTATTGTTGAAATCGGTTTTGGCATGGGAGCGTCATTATTAACCATGGCCAAGCAGCGGCCTGACGTTAATTTTGTCGGTATTGAGGTTCACCTCGCCGGGATTGGTAGTATGGTGGCCTCTCTCCATGATGATCAAGTTAATAATGTACGTATTGCTCCTTATGATGCGGTTGAAGTATTTAAAACGTGTATACCTGATAATGCGTTGGAGGGCATTCAAATTTTTTTCCCCGATCCGTGGCCTAAAAAACGGCATCAAAAGAGGCGTCTTATTCAAACTGAGTTTATTAATATGCTGGTGAAAAAAATTAAAGTAGGTGGGTATATTCACTGTGCTACGGATTGGGAAGACTACGCGCTGCATATGCACGAAGTACTTTCGGTCTTGCCTTCATTAGTTAATCAGCAAGTGGATGGTGGGTTTATACCGAGACCCGACAGTCGCCCATTAACTAAATTTGAACAACGTGGTTGTCGTTTAGGACATGGGGTTTGGGATTTAATGTATACCCGTACCAATCTATCCATGCTTAAAAACATGATTGATTAATATTCAAGTTGAGTCTGAGTGACAAATCATGTACAATATGGATACGCCTTATCACTAAGTAAACACTATGTTTGAAAGATATCGCAAAATTATAGCCACGTTGAAGACCGAAACGTACTCACAACTTGTTCAAGAGGTCAGGACGAAAATTTTTGCCGCGCTTAATAGTGACAAATTTAGCGGTAGGATGCGGGGTATCTTAGACAGCATGGATTTGCAGCCCACGAATGAGCCATTTGCTCATTATGATGAAGATCCTGCACAAATTTCTCAAATTAAAAAAATAATTAATGCGTTGTATCACGCTGAAAAGGCCCTAATAGACCTAGAAGCTGTCACATTCAGTGCCAGAGATTTGACATCAGTAACCCCTACGATCGAACATATCTACCAAGCAGCAATGCTTGCTACACATCTGGACGTTGATTTAAGTGAA
>CAXNER010000154.1:0-4335 GCA_964201315.1 Legionellaceae bacterium | reverse complement strand
GTATCTTTAATATATTTTTTAATATATGCAAACGTGCTTTGCAATTTTTTTCCTTGTTCGTAGGCATTATTCAATAAGGTTGCATTTAATTGAGAGTCATCTGGGTAATCGTGGGTAAAAGTATTTCGTACTTTGCGAAATTCAGTCCAGGCATCGCTCGATGAAATGGCTCCCATTTTTTCGAGTCGATTTAATTTATCAATAAATGTAGGGTAATCTCCTGGTTCTTGAGTTAATTCTAAAATCATCGGCAAAACTTTTACACCAAGCACGTCTTGTAATTTTCCAAAACGAGTTGCAAACATATCAAGTACTGCCACTTCTTCTTCTGCTAATTTTTCAAATCGTTCGGCAGTTAGTGGCATAAAATCAGCCATTTTTTTGACTGCCCATGTTAACTGTTTATTATGTTTTTCTGCGGTTGCCAAACTCAATTCAATATCATCATTCATATCTATTCTCACTCCAGTTTTTTTGGCTATTTTTGCGATCTGTAAATCAGGGGTATCACTCGGACGATATAAAACAAAATCAATTTTTTGTTCACCAATTTTTTTTTCTAGCGCAGCTAAAAAAAAAGATTTTTTTTCAATTAAATCTTTGAAATCACCATCCATCTCACACAATAAATCGATATCGCCTCCACGTTTCTCAGGATCGATACGCGAACCAAATAAATATAATTTTCCCTGTGGAAAATATTGTTTAAATAACCGAACGATCGCAATGTGTGTGCTTGGAGACAAACGAATCATACAACACCCTCCGTGTTCAAACTTCTACTATATCACACCCATTTCATGAATAAAAAAATGATGATGCATTACCCTTGTTGAGGCCGTCTGGGGATTTGTCATATGAAAGAATATAGGGCGAAAATTGGTGAAAATGGCAGGATAGTCATTCGCGGTTAGTCTCTCATTTGAATTGATGACTGAGATTGTCCCTTTCGATGCGGTTCAAGCGGCAACGAGTGCCGCTCTGAGACAAGATACAAAGCCTTATGGTTTATCATCAGGAGATAGGGCTTGTTTGGCTTTAGCGCAGCAGAAAAGGCTTGCAGTACTTACAGCGGATAAATTTTGGGGTGAGTTAAAGCTGACTATTGATATAAAGCTGGCGCGTTAAGAGAATTGGACATTATCTATTTAGTTGCTACACTTAAAACAGTTGGATATCGAACACTAGGTTGAGTACGTACTCAACCCAACCTACATAAAAAGGAATATTGCCATGAGTAAATATTTGATTTGGGTCTTAGTTGCCGTTGTTCTTGTCGTTACTTGGGTGATCAGCATTTACAATAAGCTTATTGGCTTGATAGAGGCTATCAACAACAATAAGAGACAGATTGATATTCAGCTTGACCGACGGTTTAAAGTGTTCGAGTCGTTGATTGAAGTGGTTAAAAAATACATGGATTATGAGCAAACCACGTTAAAAGATGTAGTGGCGTTGCGTAATCAAGCGCAGGCTTCGAAAGAGTCTGGTGATGAAGCATCAAGGATGAATGCTGAAAATGGCATTTCTAAAATTGCCGCAGGCATCAATGTGGTATTTGAACAATACCCTGATTTGAAAGCGAATCAAAATGTGCTGCAATTACAAGAAGAAATTGTCAATACCGAGAATAAATTAGCCTATGCCAAGCAAGCTTACAACGATGGTATTGAACAATATTACGCAATGAAAAAATCATTTTTCCAAGCGATGCTCGTGTCGTTTTTTGCCTCACAACTGGATAAAACATTTGAATATTGGGGATTGCCTGAAGAGCAAGCTCTACTTCAAGAGAAATATACAGTTAAACTTTAAGTTTAGAGAGAACTGCATGCAAAAAGTCGCATGCAGTTCTCTCTAAATAGTGTGTGCCGATTTAGGCAGGATCCGCGACCGTTAGTTTTTGTAAATTTTGAACAAACTGTGAGGTTCATTGGGAGAATTGATGAACGTATCTGACTATGAAAGCTCAGCTGGTAACTGGCGAGAACAACTGCGCATAAATGAGCGTAGAACGCGTGGTGTTATTCTCGCCTTTATTGCGTTATTCATTGCTGTAGGTCTTGTTTTAGATACATCGATCTTGCTGTCAGCCCACCGCGGAGCAACAATTGGGCAGTGTTTGTATGCATTGGTGACCTTTCAGCAATTTCCAATTGCGACCGCTATTATGGCCGTGATTGCCAGTATTTCATTACTGATAACCTTCACGCTGTATGACAAGATCATGCTGTTGGGCACAGATTCTCACGAAATCACCTCTGAAACCGCAACAAGCCTGGAAGAAAAACAGCTTTATAATGTCATTGAAGAAATGAAAGTCGCTGCGGGTCTTAAATACATGCCGAAGGTTTTCATTATCGAAGCTGAGTATATGAATGCGTTTGCCAGTGGTTATAGTGAAAAATCTGCGATGGTTGCGATTACACGGGGCTTAATGCTAAAACTGTCTCGTGCGGAGATGCAGGCAGTGATGGCGCATGAGTTGAGCCATGTTCGTCATCATGATATCAAGTTGACTTTAACGGTTGCGGTATTGAGTAATATTTTATTAATTGCGATTGATATACTGTTTTACTCAGCGGTGTTTGGTCGCGATGACCGGCGCCAAGATAATCGCTTTCTTCTGGTGATTGTGATTTTACGCTATGTTTTACCGCTAATCACGCTTTTTTTGGCGCTGTTTCTGAGCCGAACAAGAGAATTCATGGCCGATGCAGGATGTGTTGAGCTAATGCGCGATAATGAACCTATGGCGCGGGCATTGCTAAAGATTGCTCAAGATCACCAGGAACATGCGGACGAATATGCCAAGGCATATCGTCAAACTGCACATGAGCAGGTACGCAATGCATCCTATCTGTTTGATCCATCAGATATTAATCCAGTGAAATCAATGAGCAGCGCTTTTTCTACGCATCCGAGTATTGACGATCGACTCAATGCGATTGGATTTAAGCGTAAAGAGACGAAGCCCAACAAAACCATCTAATTTATCATCCATAACAACCTTGTTTTTTTGTATCCATGAGGCAAAAACAACCTTGTGTTTTTGCATTTTTGTGCCAAACTATGTTAAACCTAGAAAAAGCAGTTGAATCTACTACGAGCGCCTACTGCACTGAATCTTCGCGTGTTTTCGATGATTTTTTACTTCACCGTATCACCCATACGGTGAAGTAAAAAATCATCAAAAAAACGTGAAATCGGCCAACATCGTTGTAATATAATCCCAATCGCCTTTTTGAATGGGCAATACAGAGAGTCGATTGCCCTTACGTAATAATTGCATTTCACTGAGCTCTGGATGCTGTCTGAGCGCGTCAAGTGAAATTATCTTAGGCCATTTTTTAACAAAACGAACATCCACCATAAACCACCGCGGATTCTCCGGCGTGCTGGTTGGATCAGGGTGATCGCTATTGGGATCAAAAGCAGTATAATCAGGATAGGCCTGACTTGCGACTTCAGCGATGCCCACGATGCCCGGAGGGGTGCAATTGGAATGATAAAAAAAGATAAGATCGCCCACGCGCATGGTATTACGCATGAAATTACGTGCCTGATAATTTCGAACACCATCCCATGGTGAGGTTTGATGAGGCGCTTTCTGTAAATCATCAATGCTAAAGCAGGATGGTTCGGATTTGATTAACCAATATTGTGTCATGACTCTCTCCAATAGATCATTTTTTCGGTCGTGACAGCGTCAAGTTGAACATCCCACGGCTGCGGTTCGATATAGGGATAACGCTGAAAATCATAGGCGACGCCCATAAGAAGCTTAGGGCGCTGGTGGGCCAGCGTGCGGTCATAAAACCTTTTGCCCATACCAATACGAGTGCCATGTTCATCAAAGGCAACCAAGGGCATCAATATGAGATCCAGTTCTTCCGGTGAAATGGCATGGTGATGCTCGGCTTGTGGTTCTAAAATGCCAAATTCATTGGTATAAAAGCTTGAGGCGGGGGTGGCGGGTAAAAATAATAACGTACCATCTTTCTTCACCACGGGAAAATAACAATATTTTCCATGCAATGGCGCCGAACGCCAAATATTTCCCAAATCTACCTCGCCGTTCAGTGCATGGTATAACGCAATGCGTTTGGCATAACGGTATTGATTTAATGCGCGAATGCGCTTACAAACTGCATTAGACATGGAGCGTTGAAACGCATTGGGTAATTGTTTACGGATGTCCTGGTTCGTTCGTCGTATGGCTTGATGGATTGGATTGGTCATGCAATTGCCCTTTTGGACATCGGACAGAACAGCATGAAAAAAGATTCATGCTGTTCTGTCGAATCAATGTTGTAGAGCGGAACCATCGTTTTT
>CAXNER010000153.1:0-4354 GCA_964201315.1 Legionellaceae bacterium | reverse complement strand
TGCCTGATTAGTCTTATCTGATAAATGAGACGCTTGAGATTCTAACAGAGCTGTCTTTGACTCTAATGCGTCAATCATCTGTTGATATAACTTACGCTCACCTTCAACCTCTTTTTGCGCTAATTTAGTTTCATAATCAAATTTAAAAGAAAGGCGTTCAGTAATATCACTACCTGTATCTTGAATGGCTTTTTGTAGTTCTTCGGGAAATTTTTCAGCTTTTTCTTTGAGTAAACTGAACTCTTGTTCCTGTAAAATAATTTTTTCTGCGCGCTGCTCAAGCTCTTTTTCAACAACAGCCCGTTTAAGCACCAGTTCTTTTTCTAAAGATTCTTTTTCAGCAGCATAGTGGTCACGCTCTTTTTGTCTTGATAGATCACGCTGGTAAACATATTCATCTTCCTCTCGCTGACGTGCTTTTTTAGTTTGTGTCTCATAATCTTTACGTGCAAACTCAAATTCATCTTGCTCTTTTTTCCAGACAACGCGTCGTTGTGTTAGATCTTGCTCAAAGGTTTGTTGCCGTTCTTGCATGTCTTTTTCAAAAAAGATAGATTTTTCTTTTTGTGCAAATAACAAAGCAGCCAGTGTATCCGCATTTATTTTTATCTCATGAATATCTGCAAGATCTTTAGTTTGTATAGCAATAGCCTCTTGTAATGTTGTCAATTTCTTGTGACTTGACAATAGTTTTCCCTCGATGTCTTCTAGTGAGTTGACTAAAGAGAGCTTTAGATCAGCAATATTTTTTACAATGTCACTCATTGTTTGATTGGTTGCTACGGTAATCGTTTCCTTTTTTTCTTCCGTTATCTTTAACTCTTGTTTGCTTATTTTTTTAGATTCTTTAAGCATCTGCAGCGCTTCGTGGTAGGCCTCCAGAATTTCATTTTTAGTGTTTTTGGAATTGATTTCGTCAGTCATAACTCACCTCTTTTAAACTATTTCTTAATGGCGCTATTTTAATTAATCTGATTGGATTTGCAATGTTCTTTCGTAATTAACACCTAATTGTCTATAAAGCGGCCTCCATTACGCAAAAATTAAAAAAATAATCCAAGTGGTAAAGCCAATAATTGAATACCATTCTGACTAAAAGGCAAGATGTCTTTGCCAGAGTAGAATACAACGCCGCCAATAAATGAGGCGCCCAGAAACTCGGCTAGTTTAACTAGGTTTCGAAAATCCTCACGTTTTACAGTGGCAGAAGCTTTAACCTCAATTCCCCAAATTTTACCATCAGCCTGCTCTACAACGATATCCACCTCATTTTGTTGTCTATCGCGAAAATGATACAGTTCGACAGGGTTAACTGACCATGTAGCTTGTTTAACAAACTCCATGTAGACAAACGTTTCCAACAATCCCCCAAAATAAGGGCTCAAAAACAATTGATCTTCATTGTGCAAACCTAAAAGGTAACAAGCTAGCCCTGTATCAATACAATGTACTTTAGGCATAGTGACCGCTAAACATTTAGCTCTATTTTTCAAATAAGCGGGTGCACGTTTGACAATAAACATAAGCTCCAAAATATCAATATAGGCTTTTATCAATTTATCATCTAAACCCAAATCATTCGAAATACTTGCATATTTCAGTAAATTTCCAGTTAAACCCGCAAGATAAAACATGAGTGCTTTCAACTTTGAGTGATAGTCGCCTCGTGCAGCATAAAGCGTTTCAAAATCTTTGAATAAACGGCCCTCTACATAAGATTTAAACCATATTTGTTTTCCACGTTGACTTTTTTGTTGTATCTCTGGATACCCACCATCGAGCAAAAAACGAGCTATTTTTTGGCGTGAGACCAAAGGCGTTTCAATCGCTTGAAAATCACCCGCCGTTAAATAATCAATCATATTTCTACGTTGCCCAGTCATTTCCCCAATGGATAACGGATATAGCTCAAATCTTGCCATATGCCCTGGCAATGCTTCCTGTACTTTAGCAGAACGAAAAATATCGGCTGATCCAGTTAAAATAAACTTGCCCTTCTCGTCTGGGCTCAGATTATCGGAGGCTTCCTTGATTGCTGTAATCAGATGAGGGACATACTGAAATTCATCAAGAATAATTCGTTTGGTGGATAGTGAATGAATAAATCCATGAGGATCGCTCATCGCGGACTCAAAAACAGCCTGGTTGTCCAACGTAAGATAGGTAATGTTCAATCGCTCTGCAATAGAACGAACCAATGTAGTTTTACCCGCTTGGCGTGGTCCTGTAAGATAGAGTATACGAAACTCACTAAGTAGCTGGAGGAACAAAGGCTCAACAAATCGATGATACATAGGAATAATAATCAGATTGATTTTTTTAATCGTATACCTTAACCCGAGAAATAACAACGATTAACCCGAGATATTTTTATTGCTAACCCGAGATATACCTTTTTTAAAATGACTTAAATAATCCCTGCAGGTCTTGCTCAGTCAGTTCTAATTTACTCGTTGTTTTATCAGAAAATAATCCATCCATGAGGGCTTGTTTACGTTGCTGCATATCTAAAATTTTTTCCTCTACAGTCCCCTTCGCAACTAATTTATTTCCCCATGTGCTCCCCCTGTGTCAGTTACCTGATAAAACCCAAGACTAAGTATGGAATGCGGTGGGTCCCGCTTTTCCAATAGCACTTGCTTTACTTTGTTCGCAAAGACGAGCTATTTTTTTAATTGATTTAAATTAATTCACTCATGCGTTTGCCCTGAAGAGATACCCAATAAGCAAAATAGTGGATATACTTACAAAATGTTTAAAAGTAGGAAGTTTGCGTGTCCTTAAAGGCCATGTATAACGGTATTGCCGATCACTATGCTACGGCAAATCGATTTGGTTCTATCAGTGAAAGCCATAAATGTGCAATTGAGCAAATTAATCGTGCCCATTTAGGTCGAAGACCAAATTACAAGGTCCTTGATCTTGGTGTTGGTAATGGCGCTTTCTTGCAAAAACTAAAACCACTAATGCCCTTAGCTGAATTTACAGGTATTGACATATCAAAAGCGATGTTAAAACGCGCTAGCGAAGCACTTCCCTTAACAACGATTGAAACAAGTGCCACGGAGGCGAGCCAATATCTGCCCCCCCATAGTCAAGACTTAGTCCTCGCCCACTTCATTAATGCTTATATTCCAATCGATGAACTTTTCAATCAAGCGAGACTCCTAACGCGCGCAACCGGTCATTTTTCAATCATCACCACGACTTACGATTCATTTCCCGTAGCACAACAACAACTAGCGAACTTTATCGCAGAAGAATCTTTGTTAAGTAGCATTGTTGGCCACTATTATAAAGCCATTGTTAAAAACACCACAGTCGCTGCCGGTGAATCCGAACTTTTACATGCCTTTGAAACCCACCAATTTAATGTACTAGACCACCAGCGTCTACACATCCCAATAACATTAAATAACATCGATGAGCTGGCTTTATTTGGTATTGAAGGTACCTGGTTTTTAAATAGCTTATCCATTCGGATGCTGCCAAAAAATTTCCTCATTCAACGTTTAAAACGCTTATTCAGTAAAATATTTACCTTTCCCTACCAAGACACACACATTATCGATGTAGTTTTGGCTAAGAAATAACCACAAAAATATTTAAGCAATTTTACGCAGAAATTACTCGACGAACATGTTATAAATACACTTAATGGATTTTAAGATTGCCCCCAACCTAACCTTGGTGAACATGTGTTTTATACAACAATGAAAAACTACCTGCCTAGATTTGATTCTCGCCAGCAACAAACCAACAACATCATTATGATTACCTTCTGGAGCCAATTTTCATCCTATGCACTAAATACGATACTGATTATCTTTTTAACAAGACCACTTCTTGCCGAAGGCCTTGGATATAACCAAGCTAAAGCCTATGCCTTTATTGGCATTAGCCAAGCCACGGGTTATCTCATGCCAATATTAGGTGGCTACATGGCCGATAACGTCTTGGGACTAAGGCGCAGTATTTTATTAGGCAGCATCCTACTTGCAGTAGCCTATCTGCTGGTCATGTTAAGTGGGTATACCATCACCACACACGGTGACTTCTTGTTCCTTGCGGCCTACGCACTAACCCCTGCCGCCAACTCATTGTTAATAGGTACCGCATCTGGCATGGTCTCTCACATTTATGCTGATGATGCAATCAAGGCCAAGTCAGCGATGACCTTCTACTACATGGCCATCAATGTTGGCGCCCTGTTAGCAACATTAGTAGCACCCGGGTTACTGGATAGTCGATATGGTCCACTGTCAGTGCTTACCTTAACATTTGCAGGAAAAGCAATTGCGGCCCTTAATTTTGCACATCGGTATGCACTGTATGACAATGTAACTTGGGGAAG
>CAXNER010000152.1:0-4357 GCA_964201315.1 Legionellaceae bacterium | reverse complement strand
ACAACAGGGTGATTGATATGGGCCATGTGTACACGAATTTGATGCGTGCGACCAGTCATTAAATTTACATCGAGCAAGGTGAAATATTGGTATTGTTTTTGTATGGAGTAGTGCGTAATGGCTTGCCGGCCTTGGCCACACACGGCCATTTTTAATCGGTTGCGTGGGTGTCTACCATAAAAGGTATCAAGCATGCCGCCGGATATAAGGTGCCCGTACACCAAGGCTTGATAATGTCGCTCGATTTCTCGAGCTTGCATTTGCCGAATAAGGCTTGTGTGTGCAGTAAGTGTCTTGGCGACTATCAGCAAACCAGTCGTGTCTTTATCAAGACGATGCACAATACCCGCTCGTGGCAGATTCTGTAAGGATGGGTCGTGAAACAGTAGCGCATTGACCAATGTATGGAGTGGGTTCCCCGCGCCAGGATGCACAACCAATCCTGCTGGTTTATCAATAATGAGCAAGTGTTCGTCTTCAAAAACGATAGAAAGGGGTATATCTTCAGCTTGGCTTTGGTCTTGTCTTGATGTAAATAGAATCTCAAGTTTGACGTGTTCGCCACCAGATACCTTATCTTTAGGCTTAAACGCGCGTTGATCGAGCGTTATCGCACCCTCTTTTATCCACGTTGTCAGTTGTGAACGTGAATAATCAGGGAAAAGCTTGGCGAGCACCACATCAACCCGTTGCCCATGGTAGTCGCTAGTTATAATGGCTTCTTTCATTAAGGATGCATTCATATTAAGCGAGAACCACGCTATCTTCGACCAGCCTTCCACGTAGCGAGTTAGGTTGGGTTTCCGTAATGTATAGATTAACAAATTGACCTTTTAGCTCTTCTCGGCCATCAAAGTTAACAACACGGTTACATTCAGTCCGTCCAGCCAGCTGTTCAGGACTTTTTTTAGACAATCCCGTGACTAGAACGCGTTGCGTACTGCCAATCATTGACTGACTGTACCTTGATGCTTGTAATAAAAGCCGGTCTTGTAAAATTTTTAAACGTTTTTTCTTCACGTCCATTGGCGTGTCGTCGGCTAAATTCGCAGCAGGTGTGCCTGGTCTTGCACTGTAAATAAAGCTAAATGACATATCAAAGCCAATTTCATGCACGAGATCCATCGTCGCTTTAAAATCGTCATCCGTTTCGCCAGGAAAACCGACAATGATGTCTGTCGATAGGCGTATATCAGGGCGAACTTTACGAAGCTTGCGAATTTTGGATTTAAATTCTAATGCTGTGTACCCGCGCTTCATCATGGCAAGGATACGGTCAGAACCACTCTGTACGGGAAGATGTAAGTGATTGGCCAATATAGGTACTTCAGCGTAAGCGTTGATCAAGTTATCTGAGAAGGCGAGGGGGTGGGACGTTGTAAATCGAATTCTACCCATCCCATCGATTGCTGCTAAATATTGGATAAGCAGAGCTAAGTCAGCGATTTCACCATTGTGCATAGGACCACGGTAGTCGTTTACATTTTGGCCCAGTAAATTGATTTCTCTAACCCCTTGATTGACTAACTGGTAGCACTCAGCAAGCACATCATCAAACGGGCGGCTAATTTCTTCACCACGGGTATAAGGAACCACGCAATAACTGCAATATTTACTGCAGCCTTCCATGATAGACACAAAGGCGACAGGACCTTCGGCGCGTGGGGCCGGTAGATGGTCAAATTTTTCAATTTCAGGAAAACTAATATCAACCACTGATTTTCGTGTATTTAATCGTTCATTTAGCATTGCCGGTAGGCGATGCAATGTTTGTGGCCCAAACACTAAATCAACAAAAGGTGCACGTTTGAGGATATCACCGCCTTCTTGGCTTGCTACACAGCCCCCCACACCAATGATGACATGAGGGTTATTTAGTTTATAATCCCGCCATTGTCCTAATTGTGAGAACACTTTTTCTTGTGCTTTTTCACGAATAGAGCAGGTGTTTAATAAAATAACATCAGCCTCTTCAACTATCTCTGTTTTTAATAGTCCGTGGGATTGCAGCAGAACTTCAGCCATTTTGGATGAGTCATATTCATTCATCTGGCAACCGTTTGTCTTAATGTATAATTTTTTAGCCGTTATCATCTATTTGCCTCATCCTTTAATCTTGTACACTTTTGCAATAAGTCTCACGAAGCCGCGGAAGAATGAGCAGCGAGATTATCATACCGATGGGCAGAATTGCTAAGCCAATTTGGTACGCTTCCAATGGATAGACGCGGACTTTATCAATAATTTCACCCGTCCATAATTTGTCTAGTATGTAACCGATGACGGGTTGTCCAATGGCAATCCCCACCATGTTCATCATGTTCATGAAGCTCAAGCCAGTAGCCACGTATTTTTTGCTGCACAATTCTTTGGCGACCGCAAACGCGGGTAAAAAACCGGCTGAAAATATGCCAAACGTAAAAAGAAAAAATTCCATGAGCCAGCTGGATTCGATGGGCGCATAAATGAACATTGTGCAACTGATAAGTGCGCCAACAGAGCCAATGTACATGGACGTTTTGCGTCGACCAATTCGGTTTGAAAAGATGCCCCACAAAGGACTAGCGATTGCCCAACCCACAAACACTAGTGAAACATAATTAGCAGCAGCAGCTTTGGCCACGTGCATTTTGAACATGAGAAAGGGAACGCCCCATAATCCGCAGAATATTGGCGTTGCCATGTACATTAGGCCACCGTAAAAAGCGACCAGCCATAATTGTTTGTTTTTCAGTAGAGCTATCAAACTACTAATGACGGGCTCGTCAATGTCATGGTCTGGGTGGTGTGCGTTCGCATCTGTTGTATTTGGTACATCTTTTGCTACGCTAAAAATGAGGACGGCGAGAACGAGACCAATGCCACCCATAATAAGCATGCTATGCCGCCAACCACAGTAATCAATTAACATAGCAAGAGGGGCTTCGCCACCGATAGCGCCCAACATTCCAATGGTGACCATCATCCCAGTAAGCAATGCAAAGCGTTCAGCTGGGAACCAATTAACTGCAAGTTTCATGGCACCAACGGCTGCAAATGCAGAGCCGAATCCAATCATTAGTCGTGCAAGGCAGGCCATAAAAAAATTGTCTGTTAAGCCAAAAGCGATGGTGCTGATTGCACAAATGGTCGTGGCAATTGTTAACAGTCGTTGTGGGCCAAAGTAGTCCATTAACACGCCGCCTGGCAATTGCATTGCTGCATAAGAATAAAAATATATTCCTGACAGAATGCCAAGCGTTTGGCTTGTGACGCTGAAGTCACGCATTAACTCCGAGCTCATTACACTCGGGGAAACTTGCAAAAGACATTCATAAAAATAAAAGAGACAACCTAAACCCCATACTAACCAAGGCATAATTGAGTTAATCCGCAAGGTATTTGGTGTGACAGAGTGAGGTCTGCTGTAAGTCATTATTATATAGAACTCCATGCTATTTATCGAAATCGAGCGCAAAAATTTAAAATATTAGCAGCTTGCTTACTAATTGTCTATTCTGTATGCGCGCGTGGACATTAAAAACCGTAAGATGGGGAAATATACACCCTTAAAAGCCTTGGTTTAGATAACCCAATAAATAGTCTATTATTAACAGATAAGCTAGTAAAGGATATTAAAATGGGTGAAAACATTGAATTGCCGAGTGACGAGATACGTCCTACAAGCGTCAGAGATACGGTGGCTTTAGATCTCACAAATGAAAAGTTGGTCTCATCAAAAAAAATGAGGGAGATGCTAGATTTCCAACCCACGCCAATACCCCCGCTCAAAGAACCACCTATCATGGGTTTTATCAAGAAAATTCCTATGCTTACAGGGTTTTTACGAAGCGTTGATCACGCGGGGAATTCCATCAGTAATATTGCTAAAATACACGGTGATGTTTCTGATTCGCTGAAAACCGCAATAGCTGGTTTTCAATTTACTGGTTTGACTTTAACCATTATTGACTTTTTACGTATCCCGGCTATTTACTTATCCTTTCTTATCGTGGGTGAAAAGCCGCCCATTACATTGTCTAAGAATGCTCGGTGGGTATATTCGGCTGTATTATTAGGCTTGGCAATTACAGCACTTGCTTTGCCTGCCGTGGCCGTGCCCATAGCTTTGACAATGGCAAGTCTTGGTCTTGGCTTAAGCTTGTTTACCATGGCTAAGACGTTATACCAGCGCTATCAGGTCCGGAAAGAACTAAAGGCGATTAAAGCTGAGATTGCTACTACAATGGATGAATTGGAGCAATTACGCCTTGAAACCAAGGGCTTAGAGGAAAAAATAAATATATCAACGGCAAATAGTCACCGCCTACAAATGCTTCCTGAATTAGATGATGAGCGCACAAAAGAGTTAAGTGGT
>CAXNER010000151.1:0-4379 GCA_964201315.1 Legionellaceae bacterium | reverse complement strand
ACATGAATTTTACAGATCTGTTTATCAAGCGCCCCGTACTCGCTACGGTCATAAGTCTATTGATACTTTTGTTTGGGATAAAATCCATCACAAGCCTTCAAGTTCGCCAATTTCCGCATATGAACAGCACCGTCATTACCGTATCAACCACGTATCCTGGTGCTGATGCGAACCTCATTGCCGGTTTTATTACGACGCCGCTTGAGAGTGCTGTAGCAAGCGCTGAAGGGATCGATTACATGACATCCTCCAGTGTTCAGGGAGTCAGTACCATCACCTTAAACATCAAACTCAATTTTGATCCGCAAGTAGCGTTCACGGATGTGATGAGCAAGGTCCAACAAACATTGAATCAACTCCCACCCGAATCCCAAAAGCCTGTGATAATAAAGACGTCAGACTCTTCCACAGATTTGTTATACATCAGTCTTAACAGTCACGACATGACGGCGCAGCAGATCACTGATTATGCTATGCGCGTGGTTCAACCACAGTTACAAACAATAGATGGCGTAGCAAAAGCTGAAATCTTGGGTGGAGCAACATACGCAATGCGAGTGTTTCTCAATCCAATTAAAATGAGCGCGCTCCATGTTGCTCCATCAGATGTATTCACCGTATTGAAAAACAACAATTTCTTAACAGCGGCTGGAAACACTAAAGGTGAATACGTAGCTATTAATATCAGGGCTCAGACAGACCTAAATAACGTCGATGAATTTAGGAATTTGATAGTCCGTAGTGATAAACATTCAATAATTCGACTGCGCGATGTTGCTAAAGTGGTCCTTGGTTCACAAAATTACGATACCAGCGTAACTTTCGATAACAAAAAAGCCGTTTTCATTGGTATAGCACCTACACCAACAGCTAACCCATTAACCGTTATTAATGATGTTCGGAAAGCTTTTCCCGGAATACAAAAACAGTTTCCCCCATCACTCACTGGCACCATTGTTTATGATGCCACAGAATTCATCAGAGCATCGATAAAAGAAGTCATCCGAACTATCATCGAGGCGGCGTTAATCGTTATTGTGGTTATCTTTCTATTTTTAGGTTCAATACGCTCTGTATTCATACCCATTGTCACTATCCCTTTATCACTAATTGGGGTATGTACGTTTTTATTATTTTTGGGTTATTCCATCAATTTATTGACCTTGCTCGCGTTCGTACTCGCCATTGGTCTTGTGGTTGATGATGCCATTGTTGTGGTTGAAAACATCCATCGCCACCTAGAAGAAGGAAAAACACCTTTTGATGCAGCCATTGTCGGTGCCAGAGAAATTGCAACACCAATTATTGCCATGACCATTACATTAGCTGCCGTTTATGCGCCTATCGGCTTTATGCAAGGTTTAACTGGCGTCTTGTTTAAAGAGTTTGCATTCACACTTGCGTCAGCTGTTATCATCTCAGGCGTTATTGCGCTAACGCTCTCACCCATGATGTGTTCAAAAATTCTATCCCATGAAATAAGCGATGTCCGGTTCGTTAAGTTTCTTGACGATAAATTTAATCGATTAAAAAATCGCTATAAAGACGCCTTGCACAATGTGCTTGAAGCCCCCGGAATCATGTTGATTTTTGCAGCGGTCGTCCTACTGATGTTACCGTATTTATACACACACACGGCACGAGAAACAGCGCCAGAGGAAGATCAAGGTTTCTTTTTTGTAATAGGGACGTCACCTCAATACGCGACACTCAACTACATCGAGGCCTACACATTACCCTTTAATAAAATTTATCAGAGCTTTCCATCGGCAGACCATTTTTTTACCATTAATGCGCGTCAACCCATCTCAGGTTTGGTGTTAAAACCATGGGATAAACGTACACAAACACAGTTTTCTATGAAACTACCATTGCAAGCAAAATTGGACCAAATCACAGGGCTGAAAACATTTGCAATTATCCCCCCTTCACTGCCTGGAGGTGGAAGTGGCACGCCCATTCAATTTGTTATTAAAACCACAAATGACTTCCAAAGCCTATTGGATGTCTCCAATAATTTAATCGAAAAGGCAAAAAATAGCGGATTATTTATTTATCTAGACAACACGCTTAAATTTAATCAACCTGAAATTACGTTGCAAATTAACCGTGCTAAAGCGTCAGACCTTGGGCTAAACATGGAATCAATTGGCAATAGTTTAACCAGTGCATTGTCGGGTGGTTATGTCAATTTCTTCAATTTGGAAGGCCGCAGTTATCAGGTAATTCCTCAATTAGAACGCCGCTTTCGCTTAAACCCGGACCAATTGGGCCAAATCTATCTGCACGCAGCCAATGGTTCAATGGTTCCTCTTTCAACCGTGGTAACACCCCTCGCGCTCACCAGACCTAATGCAATATCCCACTTTCAGCAGTTGAACTCCGCCACTATTCAAGGCGTAATGTTGCCAGGAACAACGCTAGGCCAAGGACTTTCTTTTCTAGAGGAAGCTGCAAATGACGTTTTGCCCAAGGGCTTTTCATATGATTTTGCAGGACAATCAAGGCAATTTATTCAGGAAGGAAGCACGCTTGTTTTAGCCTTCTTTTTATCTATTATTGTCATTTTTCTTGTTTTATCTGCTCAATATGAAAGTTTTCGCGACCCTTTAATCATTCTCATCAGCGTGCCTATGTCCATCTGTGGTGCTCTCATTCCTTTAAATTTAGGCGCTGCAAGTATTAACATATACACCCAAGTGGGCTTGATAACCTTGATTGGTCTTATCAGTAAACATGGTATTTTAATTGTAAGCTTTGCCAATCAACTGCAACAAGAGAAAAACCTAAGCAAACGAGAGGCTGTTGAGGAAGCAGCATCGATTCGCTTACGCCCCATTTTAATGACCACAGCAGCAATGGTCTTTGGTGTACTGCCTTTGTTACTAGCGACGGGGGCCGGCGCCGTGAGCCGATTTGATATTGGGCTGGTCATATCATCAGGTTTGTTGGTCGGTACCTGTTTTACACTGTTTATTGTCCCAACCATGTACACCTACATTGCCGCCAACCACCAACACGGTAACGGTAAAGGAAAATAAAGGCATTATAATTTTGGTAAAATTTTATTTAACCATTTGGGTAAATACCAATTCCATTTTCCCATGAGCGTCATTGTGGCGGGGACTAAAAATGTTCTAATTAAAAAGGCATCAACAAAAATTGCAACAGCAATACCAAGACCGAATGCCTTTACCATTAATACATCAGCCACTAAGAACGAACCGCAAATAAAAATTACGATCAATGCAGCGCTCGTGATGATCCGACTACTTTTCTCAATACCAAAAACAATACTTTTTTCAACGCTATGATTTACTTCAAACGATTCTTTTATTCGTGTTAATAAAAACACCTCATAATCCATAGAAAACCCAAACAAGGCGCAAAAAATGATCACCAGCAAACTAATATCCAGCATGCCTTGCGGTTCAAAATTTAAGAAATGGTGCAAGTATCCCTCTTGAAAAACTAGCACTAAAGCACCATAGCACGCGGAAAGGCTCAATAAATTCATGAAAATTGCCTTTATTGGTAAAAAAACTGACCTCAATAAAATAAGCAATATAAGATAGGTAAAAACCATTATCCATAAAATGGCGTAAGGTAATATATGAGCAATGCTATGTAACACATTTATATTTGCAACGGGCGTTCCTATTAACTCAATACTCATCCCGCCCTTAAGCCCTATATTGTTCAAATCGTCAATTAAGGTTTTAGTTTCGGGTGAGTTTGTCTGGTATTTACTAACCACATTAATTACCGTTAAATAATTCCTTGTCGTTGTGTCTAATAATTTTTTAATAGCGCCCGTCATCAAACTGTTATGTGCAATGTAAAGCGCATAATATTGACTCTTAGTAAAACGTGGATCGATAGAAACTATACTATTGACCTGTTCGACAAGAGGGTTTCGTTTTATCTCGTGGACTAAATCATATAATTTAGAGATATTGCTGTGCGTTAAAATGCCGTGTGGTTGTGAACGCACTAACATAACAATAGGTGTTAATTCACGCTCATTGAATTTTTCTGCATAGGTATCAAAAAATCGCCTACTGTCTGACTGTTGTGGGAAAATATGAAAATCAGAAACACCGAATTTTGCTGATGCGAACGGCAGCCCAAGGATTACTAAAAAGACAAGTATTGGGAAGAAGAATACCAGTGGGCGCTTGACAACATGCTCAGCAATGCACCGCCAAGCATTAGAATTACTATTTTTATTTTTTCTCAACCGCTTAACAGATAACAAATTTATTCGTGTATTTAATACGGCAAGAATCGCTGGCAACACAATGATTGCAATCAATACAGCTACAACCACGGCGGTTACTCCCCCTACTGCCACAGAAAACAATATATTGATTGGAAAT
>CAXNER010000150.1:0-4394 GCA_964201315.1 Legionellaceae bacterium | reverse complement strand
AACTTTGCACCGACACAAAGCTACGTAGACCACTATCGCCTCGTTCCAATTCCTGACACACCAAACCATAGGCCACATAAGACGCTTCTGCACCACCATATTCTGCTGGTAGCGTTAATCCTAACAAACCAAGTTCTGCTGATTTTTTTATTAGCTCGCGGGGAAACACGGCCTGCTCAAACGATTGTGCCATAAGTGGAACAACGTCACGCGAAACAAAGCGTGCGACGCTGTCACGAATCATGCGCTCATCATCATTTAATTGCTCATCTAGAAATAGTAAGTCGTCCATGTTCCCTCGCTTTGTTCATCGTCTTGACCATCGCTACAATTTTGTCGCGGCTTGGTAATAAATACTGCCAAGCCTGCCCAAGAGGTATAAAACAATCTTCACCAGTCATGCGTTTAACCATCAATTTTGATGATGCTCGCTCCATCAAGAGCGTCATCAACCCCTCACTAACGGAGCCACTACGACGTCCTTCATCAACGATCAATACCCTTTTCGCTTGGTTAATTTCACGTAATATTGCCTCCTCAGGAAGAGGACTCAACCAATGTAAATCAATCACTTTAACGCCAATATTGTGCTTGTCACTTAATATTTTTGCGGCTTGGCGAGATAAATAATACCCATTGGCGTAGGTGAGGATGACAGTATCCCCTTCACCATAAACACCGACCTCGCCCAAAGCAATGCTCGCCTTTAATGCTGGATACTCAAACAACCAACCATTGTCGCCTGGCTCATGCAAATCTTTTGTCATGTAGAGGGCAATAGGTTCTAGAAATACTACGATACGGCCCTCATGCGCAGCCAAGCTCATAGACGTGCGTAACATCTTCACCGCATCAGGTCCGTTTGAGGGGCACGCTACCACCACGCCAGGAATGTCACGCAAGACAGCTATTGAATTGTCATTGTGAAAATGTCCACCAAACCCTTTTTGATAAGCAAGAGCTGCAATTCGAATCACCATTGGATTTTGATATTGTCCATTTGAAAAAAATGACAACGTAGATGCCTCGCCTCGCAATTGATCTTCTGCATTGTGCAAATAAGCCAAAAACTGAATTTCAGGTACAGGAAGAAATCCATTGTGAGCCATGCCAATTGCCGTGCCTAATACAGTCGTCTCATCAAGAATGGTGTCAAAAACCCTACGTTGACCAAAACGCGCCTGCAAATCGGCGGTAACCCGATAAACGCCACCTTTTTTACCTACATCCTCGCCAAAAACAAGCATATTGGGGTATTGAATCAGTAGATCGGTTAACGCAAAATTGATGTGCTGACAAAGATTTCGCTTCATAAAAAGTTGTTGATAACTCGCCCCAAACACCTCAGCGCGTCTTGCCTCATCTGGCAGCAAGTACACATTACTATTATAAGGTTTAGGGAGCAAAGCCGAGATCACCTCCGATGCACTGCTTAATGGCGGGCAATTGAGCGTCTCGATGGCTTTTGCTTGAATTAAAGCACGATTATCTTCATACAAATCGATAATCCCCTGCAAACTCATCCAACCTTCACGATAGAGAATGGCTGCCGTGTGTAAAAGAGGGTCATCTCCCTCTGCCAGCTCAATATCTACCTGGCTTCGATATTGCGATTCAATATCAGATCCTGCGTGCCCGAGCAGACGCACACAGCGCATATGTAAAAACACCGCCTTTTTTTTGACACGGGCTATCTGCATAGCCTCCATCGCTTTCAAATAACAGTCGGCTATATTTAATCCATCGCAAGTTAAATAATGAATATTAGGACGACTCTTGACGGAAAGTTCCACCCAATTGTCAGGTGTTGGAACTGAAATTCCTATGCCGTTATCTTCACAAATAAAAACCAGTGGTAGCGGGTAATTCTGTGCCAAAACCCATGAACAAGCATTCAGGGTGGTTTGGGCAGATGCATGGTTAATAGATGCATCACCAAATGAACAAATAATTACTGAATCTTCAGCTAATTTGCTATTGATTTTTAGCTCTTTCGCACGTGTTATCGATACCGCCGCACCCAGAGCTTTGGGTAAATGCGATGCTATGGTAGATGTTTGAGGAGGGATTGTTAAGGCTACACTTCCAAAAACCTTGTGCCGTCCGCCAGCAATCGGCTCCTCTGCCGCAGCCACCAGTGATAACAAAATATTACGCACACCATCACAACCCAGAACTTGTTTTGCACGCTGTAAATAAAAGGCACCGCTGCGATAATGCAAAAAAGCCATATCATTATATTTAAAAACGTGACCAAAGACTGCATTGCCTTCATGGCCGCTACTGCCAATCGTGTAGTAAGACAGCCCTTTCTCTTTTAACTGGCGGGCGATGATGTCTAAAAGGCGCGATTTGATTTGTGAATCAAATAAATCAATAGCAATATTTTTGTCTAATCCAGCCATTTTTGGCGTTGTTAAACTTTTGATAGGGGGGAAATTAGCCTGTTTTACACGTAATAAAAACTGCTCATCAACCACGCTGGCTCTATCTAGCATATTTACACCAGTCATTTTACAATTCACAATGAACATCAGTATAGTGAAATGGCTTTACAAAACACAAGCGATGCTCAAAAATAGGGTTTGGCAGGATGAGGCTAATTGCTGTGCCTTGGCCCAGCCTACCAATCACGGGATGAGTTTTAGGATTTTAACCTAGGTAAAACATGAAATGGATAACACTACTTCCTGCACTACTACTAGTGGCCTGTAAGTGCATAAGCACTGAGGTTTTAGAATCCCCACAAGTTACCGTAGCACCGGCCGCTAAAAACAAACTAACACTAGTCCCAGATACCAGCTCCATTGATGTAACAAACACGACCATTAAGTTCTACTAAGGAATTATCAAAATCATGGTGTTGTCTATGCAACGTACATTTCTTTGCTTCACTCTTTATGGTCTAAGCGCGTTAACACATGCCCTACCTAATGGGTTTGTATACCTGCATGATATTGCTCCGAGCATTATTGAAGATATGCGGTATGCCAGCGTGAATAATTTTGTAGGGAAACCCATTCCTGGTTACAGTGCACCACGCTGTATCTTAACGCGAGCTGCGGCTTTAAAATTACAAGAAACTGAAACAGCTGCACGTGCACGCGGGTATAGCTTAAAAGTATATGATTGCTATCGTCCCCAAAGGGCCGTCAGTGCGTTTTATAAATGGAGTGCAAACCCCAATGACACACGCATGCAAAAATGGTTTTATCCTCATGAACCAAAAAATACATTATTCAATAAAGGTTATATTGCAGCATATTCCGGCCACAGCCGCGGCAGCACAGTGGATATTACGCTAGTTAACTTACATACGAAGAAAAATAAAAAAATTAGTGCGAGTAGTTGCTCAAATCAATCTGAACAACTTGTGGATGATAACTCTATCAACATGGGTACCACTTTCGATTGCTTTGACAAAAGTGCACATGTTTTTTATAGCGGGTTAAACCAAGAACAAAGGAACAATCGCATGCTGCTCAGAAAATTAATGACTCAGAATGGTTTTGTTCCTTACAGCAAAGAATGGTGGCATTTTTCATTATCCAATGAACCCTACCCCCATACTTACTTTAATTTTCAAGTTCAATAAAACCCAATCTAAATCATACCTCGAGTCAGATTGAGCTTTTAGTATTAACGTAAATTAAAGACTGCTTTGTATTGCTTGTAAGTCTTTGACCACATCTTTCATTGCATCTTGACCATAACAACCAATATCAATTGCAAATTTTATCCGATAAGAAACAAGCACATGTGTCCCCGGAAAAAAATGTTCCGTTTTATCCCACACAGGCTGATTATTGATTGTTTTATTTTTTGTCCTGGTAAAATATACTCGATAAGCCCTTATTAATGCATGTAAATTTAAGATGTTGCCATAAAATGCCCGGGGTATAACAAAACAGGCGGGTTTGATGCCATAAATACGGTAGGTTGCAATTGTTCGCTGTAAGAGTCGCTCACACATAAGCAATGATGAGATAACAATCAACCACCAAACCCAAGGTTGCATATCAAATCGCTCCTGCAAAATGGGGTACTCTGGATTCCCATAACTCATCCAGGAATACAACACCCAGTAGATAAAAACAATGTAGCCAAACCCATTGATAAAGTGTGTAATAAACGATTTTCTATCGTGCATCAACGAATAACGAACACGCCACTCTGCTGGCCACTGGCCATCACGCCACTCCTGAAAAACAATACCCATGATCCAACGGGCCTTTTGACGAACAGCTTTTTTGTAATCTAATGGAAATAAAGCGCGAATGGCCACCCTCTCCTTCACCGGTTTTTGTACATAACCGCGAGAAAACCACCGTTTTTTCCATTGCATGCGAATAATATACTGGGTCACAAATACCTGTTTTAGCCGATGAATGCGC
>CAXNER010000149.1:0-4397 GCA_964201315.1 Legionellaceae bacterium | reverse complement strand
AAGGGCGTTTAGGTCGGATTGTAAACAAAGACAATGGTGGTTTGGATACGATCCAAGAGAGCGCGCTCGAGGCACGAACAGAAAAATATATTGAGCCTCACCAGCCGCGTCATTAGGCTAAGAATTTCCTGATGGTATGTATAATTAAGATAGTAGCACCGATGGTCTATAGTTAGAGTAAATCTTAAAGGAGCTCTTATGTGTAGATTAGTTGCTTATTTAGGGCATGATGTCCTACTGGAAGATGTATTGGTGAAGCCTGTCAATTCAATTGTGATGCAGAGCTTGCACGCGCGTGAATCAAGTATACCGACCAATGGGGATGGTTTTGGATTGGGTTGGTACTCACCAAGTATCTGTGACAAGCCTGGATTATTTAGGTCCATATCTCCGGCATGGAATGATCAAAATTTGCTGCACTTAACGTCTAAAATAGAATCACCCTGTTTTTTTGCTCACGTACGTGCTGCAAGCTCCGGTGGGGTAACGCACTATAATTGCCACCCCTTTGTTCATGGGAATTGGATGTTGATGCACAATGGCGAAATGCATAATTTTATGGCGATTAAACGACACCTTCGTCATTTGTTGGACGATGATATTTATAATTGGATTGAAGGTGAAACGGATTCTGAGCATTTATTTGCATTATTTTTGCAATTGAGCAAAGGTAGGGACCTCACCAATTTATCTGTGGCAGCAGACGTACTGCAAGAGAGCTTTCAACAGATTACAGGATTGATACAGGACTTTAGTCATGCCGGGCCCTCTTATTACAATGTTTGTTTAACCGATGGTAAACGATTATTGGCCACACGCTATTGCACCAGTAAAAAAGTTCCCCCAGAAACAATGCACTACTCATTAGGCAGTAAATTTGTTGCAAAAAAAGGTCATTATCACATGCTTCCGCATAATGAAGATGGTAAACAAGGGAGCTTGTTGGTTGCTTCTGAAAAACTCACTAATTTTGATGTGGAATGGCATGATGTGCCAGCAAACCATTTACTAATGGTAGATTCCGACTTGAGTATTCAGTTGCGTCCTTTATAATTAGACGCTGTTGATGTTAGTTTAGGGCCGTCTACTCTAAATAATTGTAATGAGTGGTAGTATTATTGTGACGAATATAATGGATTGCGTTTTGCGATCAAATAGAGAAAAAAATTATGCCATCTTTTGATATTGTTTCTGAAATTAATGAGGTTGAATTGCGCCATGCAGTAGAGAATGCAACGCGTGAAATGGGTACACGGTTTGATTTTCGCGGGGTTAATGCAAGCATTGATTTGAAGGATTTGTCAGTAACTTTGAAAACAGAATCAGACTTTCAGGTACGGCAATTGGAGGATTTATTTCGCAATCATTGTACGAAACGTGGTTTAAGTTCATCAGGTGTCGACATCGAGGATGAGCCAGTTCACAGTGGTAAGAATTATTCGCTAACATTGACGTTTAAACAAGGGATTGATCAACCCCTCGCAAAAGAGATTGTGAAGCTAATAAAAGATAGTAAAATCAAAGTGCAGGCATCCATTCAAGGGGATAAAGTGCGCATAACGGGTAAAAACCGGGATGATTTACAGGAAAGCATGGTTTTTTTAAAGAAATCTGAGATTGAATTGCCCTTACAGTTTAATAATTTTCGCGATTAGTCTGCAAAGGCACTAGCTGTGTAGCACTTTGTCATAAATCCAGTAGCTGCGTGAGGGAGGGCTATATGAATAAGCTAAACCGCAATCATGCGCTTATTTATTGAAATAACGGGCATCTATTATGAGGCAGGTTTCGTCCGCCTCATAAGCATGTATCCTTGATGATCCGTTGAATTATATTCAATTAGAAAAATAACGCGTATATATTTTCAGGTAAGTCCCCTCTGCTTCTATATTTAAAAGGGCTTGATTAATTTGAGAGATTAATTTTTCTTGATCTTTATTGGCCATTATTCCATAACCATTGCCGACAGGAATAGGGTTACCTACTAGTTTATATATGTTGCTATTATTCGAGACCCAATTCTTAGCAGCTTCGGCATCCATTAGCACAACGTCAATCGTGTTATTGTTTAATCCGTCCATAAGATCTGGAATGTCCGGGACGTCTACTATAGTGATTTTATCGGTGTATATCTGAAGCGCTAATTCTTTAAATGGTGTGCCATGACGAGTACCTACTCGTTTGTTGATGATGTCTTTTGGTGTGTTGATATTGGATTGCTGTTTTGTCATAAATAGGGCGCTACTGTTGAGATAAGGTAGGCTAAAGAGAAAATCTTGTTGTCGATAGGGAGTGATAATGATAGCGGCAATAGCAAGATCGATTTTCTCAGCTTCTAATTGGGTAAATAAATTATTAAATATGATCGGTGTGAATTGGCAGCGAGCCTGTATCCGCTTACAAACCTCGCCCATAATATCAATATCAAATCCATAAAAATTCCCGTTTTGATCTGCTAATGAGTTAAACGGTGGATTTTGAGCAGTTGTTCCGATAAGCAGATTTTGCGCATGTGATAGTGGTAACGCTAACAATAAGATCAAAAAAAATAGTCGTCGCATAGCATCAATCCTTTGAATATTTAACAAATATATACTGAGTTGAATTTTAAATGACCGATTAATGTTTAAGACACGCTATACGCATCCATGCTGCTCTCGAAAGCCCTCCATGGCTTTCGAAGGTTTTAAACATTAATCGGTCATTTAAAATTCAAACGACTATACTCGTCGCAATCAGTACATTTTTATGGCGATGTCGCTCACAGGTATATCATGCGGCATTTCATGTTAAATGTGCAATCGTTAAAAGCAGTTGTTGCATTGTGGGGTTGTAAAATAGTTATAAATAAACGCCCCATCGCCGCCGGGCGATGCTAGCGGCAGGTTGATAAGGCTTGCGGAAATTCCTTAAAGATATTGTGTGGTCCTAGTAAAGCAATAATGCCGGCCTTCCGTAGTTTTGCATCAACTTGTGGGTTGGCGCCCGTTAGGATGACACGTACGCCACGGCCCTGAACATCTTGAATGGTCTCTTCTAGGGCCTGCAAGCCCGTGATGTCCATAAAAGGAACCCAACGTAAACGAATGATGAGAATCCGGGGATCGGTGTGGGTATTTGCTAGAGCTAACTCAAAGCGCTCAGCCGCTCCAAAAAAGAAGGGACCATCGACAGCATAAACCAAGACATCAGCAGGCAAAGTAAATTTATCTTGATGAGGAAGTTCGAGTGCTAGTTGTTCTTCGGTTTGTTGTTCTACCACAACACTGTCTGCCATACGCAAAAGAAAATGGAGTATTGCAAGAATAACGCCTATGTTGACAGCGACCACCAAGTCAACAAAGACAGTTAGCGCAAAGGTAACGAGTAAAATAACCACATCTGCGCGCGGAGCCCGTTTAATAAGCTTTATAAAGTGTTTGATTTCACTCATGTTCCAGGCTACAACGAAGAGTATGGCGGCCAATACCGCAAGAGGTACATTCACAGCAAGCGGTGCTAGAAAGAGAATAATTAAGATTAACGTAACGGAATGAATAATACCTGCTAATGGGCTATTTCCGCCATTGCGGATATTTGTAGCGGTTCGTGCAATGGCGCCCGTGGCGGCAAATCCACCAAAAAATGGGGTGGCGATATTAGCAAGACCTTGCCCCATCAATTCACGATTGGAATTATGGCGTGTTCCAGTCATGCCATCGGCCACTACCGCGGATAATAGTGATTCAATGGCCCCTAACATTGCTATTGTGAAGGCAGGACCGATAAGCTCAATAATACGGCTTATAGTGATTTGAGGTACGTGAAAAGAAGGCAGGCCTTGAGGGATTCCACCAAACGCACTACCAATCGTTGCTATTCCCTTAAAGTGGAATATGGTTTGTGCTGTAGTTGCAAATACTAAAGCGATAAGCGGGCTTGGTATGCGTTTAAGCGCGCGTATTTTATTGGCATAGATGACAATTAGTAGTGAGGTGAACGCTAAGGCCGTCGTCGTTAGGTTCAATTTTGGTAATATTTGTAATAAATGCCAGAATTTTTCATGGAAATGAGTGCCAGTTACTGGAGGCAAACCAAAAAAATATTGCCACTGTCCAACCCAAATAATAACGGCTATCCCTGCAGTAAAGCCTATAATCACGGGGTCTGGAATAAACTTAATGACAGCGCCAAGGCGTGCTAAGCCCATAAATAGCAGCATAAACCCAGCGATAAGCGTTGCGATTTGAAGGCCATCAATACCATATTTGCTGGTAATGCTGGACAATACAACGATGAATGCACCGGTAGGCCCTGCAATTTGTAAGCGACTACCACCAAATAATGAAACCAGTAAACCAGCAACAATAGCAGTGTAGAGGCCTTGCTCAGGTTTTGCACCGGATGCTATCGCAAAT
>CAXNER010000148.1:0-4399 GCA_964201315.1 Legionellaceae bacterium | reverse complement strand
GGGAAGCCGGTATTTAAGCCAGCGTTTGGTGACCCCTAATACTTCAACATCCTCACGTTCCAAACCGACCTCTTCACGCAGTTCGCGAAACATAGCGTCTAGGGCAGTTTCACCTGCCGCAAGTCCGCCCTGGGGAAATTGCCAGGCGTCGTGTCCCTGACGACGGCCCCAAAATGCAAGGCCAGAATCGTTTACTAAAACGATGCCAACATTTAACCGGTAGCCGGCTCTATCAATTACCATGGTATTACTGCTTACACAAACCCTATATTCCATTGATTTTTCCACAAAAGACAAGGGGTTGGCAATTAAAACCGCAATGATTTGAAATATAATCCACTTCGGTTTAACCGTTAAATAAAAACCACCCATCAACAGCCCTAGTCAGCGTGGAACGCATGGATTAAAATGGGGGATGAAAAAAACTATCTTGATTATAAATACGGGCGGCACTATTAGTAGTGTCAAGACTAGCCATGGTTATGAGCCTGTTCAGAATTACGTGTCTTCGGCCTTGGCAGGCATACCTGCTTTATCGCATGCAGACATGCCTAATTATGTTATCAAGGAATACCAGCCTCTGCTTGATTCATCAAACATGACAGTAAGCCAATGGAACCGTATCGCTGCAGACATTGCTGATGAATATGCTAATTATGATGGCTTTGTAATTTTTCATGGCACCGATACCATGGCGTACACCGCATCAGCATTGTCGTTTATGCTGGAGAACTTGGGCAAGGCCGTGATTCTCACCGGCTCGCAAATACCTTTATCAGAGGTACGTAATGATGTTGTAGACAATGTTATTACGTCGTTGTGGCTTTGTGCGCACCATTCGATTAATGAAGTGTGCATTTATTTTAATCAACATTTATTGCGTGGTAATCGCGCCCAAAAAGTTAGCGCACAGCAATTCAATGCGTTTGATTCTCCGAATTTCCCCCACCTCGCAATGATTGGCATTGATATTGAGCTTAATCATCAGCTGTTACTTCCAGAGACCAACAAACCATTTCATTTACAAACCATTAGCCCGCATTTTATTGCTAATTTTAGATTGTTTCCGGGGTTTGCCACCGAGGTGCTCGCTTATATTTTGCAACAACCTTTGCAGGGTTTGGTACTTGAAACGTATGGTGCGGGTAATGCTCAAAACAATGATCCTCGGTTCTTAGCTTTGTTAGAGGACGCGTGTGCTCGGGGTGTGGTGATTGTAAATTGCAGTCAGTGCCATCATGGGCGAGTGGAGATGAATCAATATGCTACCGGCTATACTTTAAAGCAAGCAGGCCTAATCAGTGGTCATGACATGACCCCGGAGGCGGCGCATTGCAAATTGTTATATTTATTTAGTAAATACAACAATGTCGCCGAAATCAAAGCGTTAATGGAAATGGATTTGTGTGGGGAGCTTAGTTATTGACCAACGTTTCTGAGACGAGGCATTGGTCAACTGTTGTTACATTTTTAACCCGGCTTCTCTTGCTTCTCTGTCTAATTTTTTTTGTTGTTTTGCTGTTAATGGTTTAGCAGGCATTTTGTCGGCAGTAGCTGAAGTTGGCGGAAGGGTTGGTGGAAAAAATGTTAAAACATTAGTGCTTACTTGTTGTACTGTAGGAACGTGTTCAGCCAGAGCCCTTTGAGTATCATCAATACTGGTACTTGATAAAGGGGTTATCGGTGCGGGCATTGACTGAATAATTGGCTGTGCTAATGAAGTGGGTATTAAATCATCATTGGTGACATTGTGCATTAGAGGAGCAGGGTCATCTATAGTGTCTTCAGTAATATTAACGCTAGCACTTGTTGGCAGTTTTAATGGCGTTGATATTGGATGTAAAGCGGATGGGACTAAATCATCATTGGCGGGTTGTTGCCCTAGAGAATCTAGGTCGGTTGAGATTTCTAAGTGAGCCGCGAGTGGTCCATTGTCACCAGTAACGACTAAATGGACTGGGATTGGTGGTAAAGGCAAACTAGTGTTAGTTGCTAGTTTGTCCGCTGGAGCTGGAGCAACACTTGGTGGATTAGTAATTTCTGTTAGCGCAGCTACCATGCACGTTTCTAAATCACCAGGACTTGGCTGAAAAAAAGGGCCAGGGAATATTGCATTTGCTGTACATAATGTCTTATTGTCCCGACGTAATTTATCAATGCAAGTTGTAATGGCTTTTAATTTTGCGGCTTGAAAATCAGGACGGTCTTCTCTTAATCTTTCTATATCCACCTTACATTCTTTAAATGCACTTACGACCAAAAGCTCTTTTTGATTTGCCAAATCTTTCGGTGTAAACGGTGTCAGTGCTTTTAAAGCCGTCGTTACCTTGGGGTAATTTACAATGGCATGAATAGTGCCTGGGTAATGAACCGCCACTACTTTGTTGACCAAATACTTGGCCAAAAAATAATGAAAAACATACAATGGATCTCCTTCTTGCGGGGTATAAGGCACATCAGGATTGGTTAATTTAAGCACCCCTAGCGCCAGTAATTTTTCAAAAATTGACCCAGACAAATCAATTAATTTCTGTAGAGCAGGTTCGGTCGTTCCCTCACCATAGCCCTTGACGCCACTTTTTGTTAAGACCTTTTTACGACAATCTTCAATTAACGCTTGGAGATGAGTTAGGTTCGTTTTATCATTATTTTGTTCAACAAATCCATTGATACTTGGGAGTAAGTCCATTTCTAACAAGTCGCATTTTGCAGCCGATAGCTCTCGATCACGGCCTAAGCTGGCAAGATCGCGGGCTTGATTAACAAGACCGTCGTTGGTTTGGCGGGATAGAGTGCAAATCGCAGTGATTTGCTCAACCAGGACTTCTTTAATGATTTTAAGAAATGGGTTCATAGTACTGCTCCTTTGCATGTATTTTTTTATCATATCAATATATACAATAATCGCAATATGCAAGCAGACTGTTTATATCATTTTCAGGGTGCTGAAAGAGCGTGGCCAGAATCGTGGTTTAACAAATAATAGGATACCTCATTAATCATGTCACTACACATTGTTATCCTGGCCGCAGGCCAAGGCAAGCGGATGCGTTCAACCACATCCAAAGTGCTTCATAAGGTAGGAGGCACGTCAATGCTTCAGCGCGTGGTGGATACGGCTCGTTGTTTAGGCCCGGATGCTATACATGTCATTATTGGTCATGGGGGGGAGCAAATTAAGACCGCTCTTCCAACATTGCCAGTGAATTGGGTGCTCCAGGACGAACAGTTAGGGACGGGGCACGCGGTGATGCAGGCGTTACCCCATATTCCAGATGAAAGCCTCGTTCTTGTGCTATCAGCAGATGTGCCCTTAATTACAGAGGACACTTTGCAGACCCTTATTAAACAATGCAAAGTGAAATCGATGGTTGCCCCCCTCGGCCTACTGGTAGCATCGGTTGGAGATGCTTCGGGACTTGGTCGTATTTTAAGAAACGCACAGGATCAAATCTATGCGATTGTTGAGGATAAAGATGCCTCGGAAGAACAGCGGCAACTCAATGAAGTTTACAGTGGGATTTGTTGCACAAAGGCTGCAAATTTTAAGCGGTGGCTACCAAAGCTTCAGCCTCATAATGCGCAGGGTGAGTATTATTTAACGGAAATTATTGCCATGGCTGTTGCTGAGGAATTACCTATTGCATCGTTATCGGTTAGCGATTGTTTGGAAATTCAGGGTGTAAATAATCGGTTACAACTACAGCAATTAGAACGCGCGTGGCAGTTGCGAGTGGCTTCGCGCTTGATGCTAGACGGTGTGACGCTTGCGGACGCGGCGCGGATTGATGTACGTGGAGAATTGCATTGCGGGATGGATGTTTTTATCGATGTAAATACCATATTTTCGGGTACGGTTGTAGTTGGTGATGGATGTACCATTGGTGCAAATTGCAGTTTAAATGAGGTAACCCTTGGCGCGAATTGTGAGATTTTCCCCAATAGCGTGCTTGATCATTGCCTAATTGGTGATGATTGTCATGTGGGACCCTTTGCACGTTTAAGACCAGGCACAGAACTTGCCTCCGGTTGTAAAATAGGTAATTTTGTTGAGACCAAAAAAGCAGTATTTGGTACCAACACTAAAGCCAGCCATTTAAGTTATTTAGGGGATGTGACCCTTGGTAAAAATGTAAACATTGGTGCAGGGACTATTACCTGTAATTATGATGGTGTAAACAAGCATCAAACGGTCATTTTAGACGGTGTTTTTATAGGCTCAGATACACAATTAATAGCGCCAGTAACCATTGGAGAAAATGCGACAATTGGTGCCGGGAGCACTATTTATAAAAACGTGCCGGCCGGAGAGCTCACCTTGACCGAGGCAAAACAAAAAACGGTACATGGGTGGACAAGGCCTAAGAAAAAAAATAAGTAATTAGAAACGTACATGGGG
>CAXNER010000147.1:0-4402 GCA_964201315.1 Legionellaceae bacterium | reverse complement strand
GGATCCCATCAGGCTCGCTTGAACCAACGCTTTTGGTCGGTGATTTTGTAGCCGTTAATAAATTTATCTATGGGTTACGATTACCAGTGTGGGAAAAGAAAATCATTTCGATTTCCAACCCTAAAACGGGTGAAATTGCAGTTTTCCGTTGGCCACCAGATCCATCATTTGATTACATCAAACGCGTTATCGGCGTTCCTGGAGATAAAATTATTTATCACAATAAAGTACTGACCATTAACGGCCAAGAAATGAAGCAAACATTTATAGCCTACACAACGGATGAAAGTTCCGGTAAAGCCGTGGCAAAATACCGTGAAAATTTAAACGGCATCAAGCACGATATTTATGTACGCCCTGATGTCCCTGCAGTTGACTTTGAAGTAGAAGTCCCGCAAGGTCACTATTTTATGATGGGCGACAATCGCGATGACAGTGCTGACAGCCGTTTTTGGGGCTTTGTAGCCGATAGCTATTTGCGCGGCAAAGCTTTTTTGGTGTGGATGAGCTGGAATAACAAAACTGATATGATTCGTTGGTCCAAGGTAGGACATTTCATCAATTAAGGGTCTGTAGCAGGCCCCAAGGAGAGCAAGGTGCGTAAACATCAAGGAATGACATTAATTGGGATGCTATTAACCCTGGCCGTTGTGGTTATTTCAGGCGTTGTTCTTATGCGGATAGTTCCTGTTTATATAGAGCAATTTGAAGTAATGAGCTCCATGAAAGCGCTAAATTCATTACCAGCAACTGAATTTTCAGCCGATCCCTATGCAAATGCGAGCGTATTAAAAAGCAGATTATTGAATCAACTATACGTTAATAGCATAGAAAGCATAACGCCCGATGAGATCAAAATCGCACCTGATCAGAACGGCGTTTTTATAGTTTCAGTAAAATATCAGGTTACTAGACCTCTAGTTGCCAACATACGTCTATTATTTGATTTCGAAGCATCACAAGAGGTAAAAGTTAGTGCTGAATAACGTTCAACGTCTCCAAAAACGCTTAGGCTATGCGTTCAAAAACTTAAATTATCTAAAACAAGCGCTAACCCATTGCAGTGTTGGTGTTGTGAACAATGAACGTCTTGAATTTCTTGGTGATTCAATTTTAAGCTTTGTTATCGCCAACGCATTGTATGAAAAATTTCCCAAGGAAAGTGAGGGTCAGCTAAGCCGTTTGCGAGCCTATTTGGTTAAAGGTGAGACGCTTGCAAAGATTGCGGTGGAATTGGAGCTTGGTGATTATCTCTTTCTTGGCCAAGGAGAACTCAAAAGTGGTGGATTTCGCCGAGCATCTATACTAACAGATGCATTAGAAGCAATCTTCGCCGCGGTATTTTTTGACGGTGGTTTTGTTGCCAGCCAGGAGGTGATACTTCACTTGTATCAAAGCCGTCTTAACGATCAAAATTTAAATGACAACTTAAAAGACGCTAAAACACAACTGCAAGAATACCTACAATCCCACAAACATCCGTTGCCAGAATACTCCTTGACCAAAGTCGAGGGAGAAGAACACGATCAAATTTTTCATGTGATTTGCGAAATTCCAGGCTTTAAAACCTCCGCTGCAGGCCATGGCGAAAACCGACGAAAAGCCGAGCAACAGGCAGCAAAACAATTACTAGAAAAAATCAAGACCAATTAAACGATGGCAACCTGAGATGTCAAGCCCCTTATGTATGCAACTCATAAGTGCTGCAGTGGGCTTGCTCAATTATCAAATTCTTCTAAAGCACCGAGCACTTGCAACCAATCTTCTTCAGCCAAGTGCAATTCTTGCTGCAAATCGTCACGCTGAATAAGCAATGCATTTAATTTAGTTTGTGCAGCACCCCCTTCATAAAGCGAAGGTTCGGCGAGCATGATTTCCACTCCTGCCGCACATTGGATATTGCGCTCAATCAACTGCTCAAGTTTTTTTAAGCGGTTTTGTAAACTTCGTTTTTCCCGATAAGTATTGGTTGTAGGCGCTATTGATTTATCTTCTTTTATACGCTCTTTCGTTAGCAGCCATTGATGGTAATCATCCAAATCCCCTTTAAATGGTTGTACATGTTTTTGAAAAACCAAATAAAAATCATCCACAGCGGTTCGTAATAAATGCCTATCATGTGAAATTAATACTAACGCTCCTTCATAGCTTTGCAGCGCTATCTCAATGGCCGCACGCATGCCCAAATCGAGATGATTGGTTGGCTCATCCAACAACAATAAATTTGGTTTTAACCACACGAGTTTAGCTAATGCAAGTCGCGCTTTCTCACCACCGGAAAAATGCTGTATAGCGTGGGTTGCCATATCGCCCATAAAATTAAAGCCCCCTAAAAAATCACGGATGGTTTGTTCTTTAACATCGGGGGTTAGCGCTTGAATTGTTTGGATAGGACTCAGATTACAATCCAATTGCTCGAGTTGATGTTGAGCATAATAACCAATTTTTAAATGCGGTGATCTCGTAATCGTGCCAGACAAAGGCATTAATTCACCCGTTAATGTTTTAATTAGCGTTGATTTTCCTTCACCATTTGGACCGAGCAATGCAATTCGCGCACCTGGGTTTAATATTAAATTCATGTGCGTTAACACAGGAGAACTTATGTCATAGCCTGCTATAACTTTTTCGCAATTTATCAAAGGATTGCCTGCACGTGGGCACGGATAAAAAGCAAATGAAAAAGGGGAGTCAATATGCGCTTGCATAACAACATCCATTTTAGCTATCGCATTTAGACGGCTTTGTGCCTGTTTAGCTTTAGAGGCTTTGGCACGAAAACGCGCAACATAGGCCATCATATGGCCAATTTTATCTTGTTGTTTTTCATACATGACTTGTTGAAGCGCGAGCTGCTGTGCACGTATTTGCTCAAAACGACTATAGTTTCCTGTATACAGCGCCATTTTTTTCTGCTCAATATGCAGAATATGGGTCACAAAAGCATCTAAAAATTCACGATCATGCGAAATTAAAATAATACTTCCTGGGTATGACTTGAGCCATTTTTCAAGCCAAAAAATGGCTTCCATATCAAGATGGTTCGTAGGCTCATCTAGTAATAATAAATCAGCTGGCTTCATCAAACAGCGTGCCAAACTCAAACGCATACGCCAGCCACCAGAAAAGCTATTCACAGAAGCCTCTTGCCCCTCTGGTGTAAAACCAAGGCCCGCAAGTATCGTGGCTGCCTTTGCAGGTTTACTGTAGCCCGCTGTCTGAGTGATTAGCTCATGACAAACCACTACGTCATGATCATCCCCTTGTCTTTCCGCCGTCAATAATCGCCGTTGCAATTCGAGATACTCGTCATCGCCTGCCAATACAAAATCAACGGCACGCTCGTTAGTGTCTGGTAGTTGTTGGGATAGATGACTAATACGCAAATGAGGATGGATTGAATAATCACCTGTATCGGTGGTCAATTGGCCGAGTAACAAGCTAACCAAGCTTGATTTGCCACAACCATTATGCCCGACTAAACCAATTTTTTGCTTTTCGTGCAAGCTAACGCTCGCGCTATCGAGTAAAATTTTATTACCACGGGAAAGTGTAATTTGACGCAGAGTTATCATGCTTCACAAATGTGTTAACTAAAAATTATTGGCATTTTAGCATAAATACTTTGCCGAGATGAGTTTCGCAGGACTTATGCAAGACTTAGATTGTAGCTGTGTTTTTTAAACCAACGAAAGCTCGCAGTGGCATTATAAGAGATTTTATATCAGCTTTCGGCTTTCAACGGTTTAAAAAACACAGCTACAATCTAAGTGTTGGGGATGTCCTGTTTCAGTTTTTTGGCGCTCACCATTTACTTCCACATCACATTGCATTTATGTTTTACTGCATCTTGCAATAATTCAATCAAAGGCAATGCTCGATGCCCTATACTTACCGCATCTGTTTCATTGGGAAGAACGTCTGCATTTGCCCCGTTCTTCGCCTTAACGATAGCGTCTGACAATTGATGAAGTGCCGCGGGCACATTGTCTGCTAAAATTGCACTAGGGACTGTGCCACTATGCCCCATCATTTTGATTAATCGCACAGCTTGCTCACCAAACATGATTATATTTCCATGAGCATTACAACTAAACGTTACCAACATAGCTTTCTCCTTAATTCACTTAAAAAATTAAAACCAATCTTAACTAAATGGCGCATAATTATAATTGAAGGGAGACGACTTGACGATTTTATTACTGGATATAAACTATAAATAGTCCATAATAAAACGATAAAATGTAATCAAAGAGAAAATATGCACAAGGAAGTAAAAACCACTTACCTACTCTTTCTCATAGCGTGTATAGGTTACCTTGTAAAATATGCATTAAATGTTTTTCTCGCTCATCATTTAATCCCCTCTCGCTATGGTGATCTACGTGTCGCAATTTATTTT
>CAXNER010000146.1:0-4423 GCA_964201315.1 Legionellaceae bacterium | reverse complement strand
ACGACCAACATGCCAATTATAGGGCGCTGGATCATGAATAATAGCCTCACTCTCATCGAGTAATATCACATTCTTGGTCTGACCATCGAAAAGAGCAGCAATTGCATGAAATTTATCATCATCACGTTGCATTTGAAAAAAATAACCATAATTGTCACCCGTTTCATTGCTTACAACACCTGAAAATACCCAGCTTGCATGCGCGGACTCTGTTGGTAAAAAATCATTCAACAATCGTTCATCTGCGGCATAAATAGTGCTTGCCATCAATAAAACAAGACCTACAAACAATGAAGCAAATCGTCCATAAAGCATTTTAAATATAACCTTGTAATTGTTTGTGTGACCATAAAGCTTCCCAAAATTTATCATCCATTTTGGCCTCTACTGGCAGGAAATACATCGACTCCGTCGCAAAAACTGAGCACTTTACCGCATCTTTTTCTGTCATCACTATTGTCTTTTCCGTAAACGATAATTCGGCGGGCTTAAACTTGTGATGGTCTGAAAAAGGGTATTCTTTAAAAACCACACCCATGCCTTTAAGCGTTGCAAAAAATCGCATCGGATTACCTATAGCTGCAACCGCGGCTACAGGACCTGATAATTCTGATACATTAATAGCCTTGCCACTCACCAACCGCGTGATATCACCCGGCATTAAATCCATTTGATAACCCGTCTTCAAAGACTGCTTCATCACTGTTGATGTTGAAGAGAGTATTCCATTAACAACCACAAAATCCACTTGTTTTAAGCGGTATACACCTTCTCGCAAAGGTCCGGCTGGTATACATTGACCGTTACCAACCCCACGAAGCCCATCGATAACTGCTATCTCAATGGCCCGCCCCATTGCATAATGCTGCAAACCATCATCACTAATAATAATTTGACTCTGATACTTTTTTAAAAGGTATTGGACGGCCTCTGCCCGCTTCGGCGCTATAACCACCGGGCATTGTGTTTTTTTAGCAAGTAACAGAGGCTCGTCACCAACAACAGCCGCGGTTGCATCTGGGGTCACCTCATGAGGATAGTGATCAACTCGCGCGCCGTAACCACGACTAACAATTCCAACCCGTAACCCACGTGATTGAAACGCTTTTGCCAAGGCAATAACCAATGGTGTTTTCCCAACGCCGCCAACCGTTAGATTACCCACAACAATAATAGGGACGGGAAAAACTTGCTGGCAAAATTGTTGCAGATAAATACGACGCAACATCGTTATAAAGCGATAGGCCATTGCAAAAGGCAGTAAGAGCCAACGCACTGGGTGGTCACGGTACCAAAGCTTATCAATAATAGTGAATGACATTCATCTTAGCGCCTGAACTACTATCCAAAATCCTAAACAACCGCCTCTTCATGCTCCACGCCCAACTGTTGCACCCGATATAATTTAGCATAGTGACCATCCATAGCCAGCAATTGCTGATGGGTTCCGTGCTCAGCCACACAACCATGGTGCATAACAATAATTTTATTGGCTCGTACAATGGTTGATAATCGATGTGCAACAACAAGAGTCGTACGGTTCTTCATCACATTCTCAAGTGCCGACTGGATATATCGCTCTGACTCACTGTCAAGCGCGGACGTCGCTTCATCAAGAATAAGAATCGGTGCGTCTTTCAAAATAGCTCGAGCAATCGCTAATCGCTGACGCTGACCACCAGACAAAAGCACGCCATTTTCACCAATACGGGTATCGTATCCTTGTGGCAAATTCACAATGAATTCATCAGCATAAGCAAGTTTCGCTGCCTCTATAATTTGTTCCCGGCTAACATCAAAACGCCCGTAAGCAATATTATTCGCAAGCGTATCATTAAATAACGTCACGTGCTGACTCACGAGAGCAATTTGCTCGCGCAAACTATTCAATGACAATTCATTGACGGGGGTACCATCTAAAATAATTTTGCCACACGTTACATCATAAAAACGAGGCAACAAACTAGTAATCGTGGTTTTTCCACTACCAGAATGCCCAACTAAAGCCACGGTTTCGCCAGCAGCTATACTAAAACTAACGTCATGAAGCACCGTCTGGCCCTGACGGTATGCATAAGAAACGTGCTCAAATTCAATTTTTCCACGCGCTTTTTGAAATAATTTTATTCCCTGTTGCGATTCTGCGATTTTATCCAACAAAGTAAAAACACTTTCAGCCCCCGCAAGGCCACGCTGAATGCTCGCATTTAAGGTGGTTAGTGTTTTCATGGGTTTAATCAATTGCAGCATAGCGGCGATAATTGCAAGAAATGAGCCTGCTGACACAATGATTACTGTCGCTAATTTAATGGACACAAATATAATCATGGCAATGGCTACGGCGATAATGCATTGCACCCCAAACACATTAAAAGCCTTGCTAACAGCAACTTTCATGTCATTTTGACGAGACGCTTCGGTGGCTTTGCTAAATTTATTTATTTCATACTGCTCACCGCCGAAGATACGAACAACTTTGTAGCCATCAATCACTTCACCAGCAATTTCTGTCACCTCACCCATCGATTTCTGTACTTTGTGGCTAATACGACGCACCCGTTTGTTCGTAACACTCACAATCATGCCAATAAAAGGCACTGTCAGCAAAAACATCAATGATAATTGCCAACAAATCACCATCATCACAGTTAACAGTCCAATGACTAGACACGTGTTTTGCACAAAATCAGTCAATGCATCCGCACTCACTTGTGCCACTTGCTCTACATCATATAAAATTTTTGATAACAGTTGGCCGGACGTTGATTCATCGTAATAATCCGCAGGCAATTGAATAATATGGGAAAAAACGCGTTGCCGAAGCACTTTCACCACTGAACGGGCCACCCAAGTCATGCAATAGGTTCCCACAGAACTCACTAATCCCCGCCCTGTAATTCCGATAAGCACAATAAGAGGAATTTGTTTGATAAACGCCATATCAATATTGATAAATCCCTTATCAAGAAATGGTCGTGTCATATAGGTGAGTCCTGCATCGATTGCAGAATACAAAATATTAGCAAATATTCCTAATACTAACACTGGCCAGAATGGTTTAACGTAAGCTAACAGGCGACGGTATAATGGCCCTGCTTTGCCATGAATTTTTTTTTTCATAATGATAAAGGCAGTTTGGTTGGATGTAATTTTGACGAATTGTACCGCTTATTGCACCAGAGTGCTAATTCACATCGCTGTACATGATAAAATAATTTTAGACTAAAATAACTGAGCGCTTTGCAAGGCGCTCTGACAATACATCAAGGGTTTTTCAGTCCACCTGTTTTTCATTAAACTTAATCAACACATTGCATATTAAATTGATGCGCAAAACGAACAAGTTGTTTGTCATCAAGTTTATTATTATTTTTTCGCCCATATTTACGCAGTAAATCATCAAAGCAAGTTTGGTATCGTGGTTCATAGGGGGATTGCCCCTCTCTCTTGGTATTAGGAATCAAATCGACATGGAGCAGTTTTTCATTAGAAAAATCAGAGCCAAGATGGCGTAGATATACGGCCCTTGCAACGCAGCATATAGCGCATGAGCCAAGGTCATCATAAGCCTTTAAGCCGTGGGGGTTGTCATGGCCAAACATTAACACATCAAAAGCCGTAAGATTAACCCGATAAATTAAATTATCACCAACACGCTGTACATCATTAAGCCCACCATTACAGCGATCCCCGCCGTTAAGATGAACAACATGAAGCTCATCACCCCATCGCTTCACCAGGCTTAAGGACGTGAATGTCCCTGTACCACCGCTATTATTTATTAATTGAACGATTACAGATTTACCGACTTTTCCATAAGATTTGTAATAGCTATAGCCTCTTGTATTCACAGAGCCTGCAATTGTCCAATCATAATCATACCCCTCAAACCCTTGGGACATTAATTGTTTATTTTTACCGGTTAAAACACGTCCTTCCCTTGCTTTAAGGCCACAATTTTTAAGCGTTACTGTCTCTCTTGATTGGTCTGTTTCAAACAAACAAAGCGAATCAATCGGCATCCCTTGATACGTTAACGCAGTAAGATTTTCACTTCTAGGCATAGCATAATTGAGACTAGAAAATAGTAGAGCCACAGACACCAACAAAACATTAAAAAATAATTTCATGGTAGTTCTTCAAGAAAGACAACAGGCCACAAAGTTATCAGTTTTAACACATAAAATAAATCCATCATCCAACATTAGCGCGTATTCCGAGGTGTATGAAACCCTTGGTAAAACGAAGCACCCGTGATCTTGACAAATAAAAAGGCAGCGGATCTCAGTCAGTGCTGTAGGCCTTGATATAAATGGGTCCTAAAAAAATTCTTTCGCGCTAATTCTCGTAATTTGCTATTAAAACCTTGCATTATTCCGGATAATTATCATCACGTATTGATATTATTCTGACCGTTCTCATG
>CAXNER010000145.1:0-4441 GCA_964201315.1 Legionellaceae bacterium | reverse complement strand
ATACGAGCTATAAACTCCGCATGCTTCTTTTTGTCATCTTCGGATGCTTTAGCATTAAAAGAGATAACCGGGAGCAAATCTTCCGTGTTGCTGAACATTTTTTTCTCAATTACCGATCTCAATTTTTCGTAGCTGTTCCATTTTGGGTTGTTGCCATGATTATTGGCCCGTGCCCTTAATACAAAATTGACTACTTCATTACGAAAATCTTTAGGATTGGAAATTCCAGCAGGTTTTTCAATTTTTTCCAAATCAGAGTTGAGCGCACCGCGGTCAAAAATTTCGCCGGTGTCTGGATCGCGGTAATCTTGATCTTGGATCCAGAAATCCGCATAAGTAATGTAGCGGTCGAAAATATTTTGACCGTATTCAGAGTACGATTCTAGATAGGCCGTTTGAATTTCTTTGCCAATAAATTCAACATACTTAGGTGATAAATATTCTTTTATAAAATTTAAATACCGTTCATGTAATTCTTGAGGCAATTGTTCCTGCTCAATTTGACGTTCCAACACATAAAGCAAATGCACGGGGTTTGCGGCAATTTCTGTGTGGTCAAAATTGAACACTTTGGAAAGAATTTTAAATGCAAAGCGTGTGGATATCCCATTCATTCCTTCGTCAACGCCCGCAAAATCACGGTACTCTTGATAGGATTTGGCTTTAGGGTCTGTGTCTTTGAGGCTTTCACCGTTATACACGCGCAATTTAGAGTAAATGCTTGAATTTTGAGGCTCTTTTAAACGCGTTAAGACGGAAAATTGTGCCAACATATCCAGGGTTCCTGGTGCGCAAGGAACTTTACTAAGGGAGCTGTTTTCAATAAGTTTTCGATAGATTCGTAATTCTTCAGATACCCGCAAACAATAAGGAACTTTGACAATGTTAATGCGATCGATGAACGCTTCGTTGTTTTTATTATTACGAAACGTTTGCCATTCAGCTTCATTGGAATGCGCTAAAATAAGACCTTCAAATGGGATAGAGGACAGGCCTTCGGGAGCGTTGTAATTGCCTTCCTGGGTCGCTGTCAGCAGAGGATGTAACACTTTAATCGGTGCTTTGAACATTTCAACAAACTCAAGCATCCCGCGATTGGCGCGACAAAGACCGCCCGAATAGCTGTATGCATCGGGATCATCTTGAGAAAATTCTTCGAGTTTACGAATATCAACTTTGCCCACCAACGATGAAATATCTTGGTTATTTTCATCGCCCGGTTCAGTTTTAGCTATGGCGATTTGTTTTGAACGCGAGGGTTTGACTTTTATGACACGAAATTGATTAATGTCCCCGTTAAACTCATGCAGTCTTTTTATGGCCCATGGAGACATGATGTAACGAAGATACCGGCTGGGGATGTTGAAACGTTCTAGCAGCAAAGCCGCATCTTCTTCGGCATCAAATAAAGACAAAGGGGAGTCGAAAACGGGTGAGCCCTTGATCGCATAAAAGGGTGTTTTTTGCATTAATTCTTTAAGTTTTTCCGCGAGCGATGATTTGCCACCACCAACTGGGCCGAGTAGATATAACACCTGTTTGGTTTCTTCTAGACCTTGAGCGGCGTGTTTTAGAAAGCCTACAATCTGCTCGATAGGCTCTTCCATGCCATAAAAATTGTCAAAAACAGTGTAGCGATGAATGATTTTATTGGAGAAAATGCGTGACAGTACAGGATCATGGCGCGTATCCACCATTTCAGGATCGCCAATAGCCATCAACAGACGCTGGGCAGGGTTTGCATAAGCCATTGGATCAGTTTTGCATAACTCCAAATACTCATCGAGGCTCATTTCTTCTTCTTTGTTGTCCTCAAACCGGCGCGTGTAACCTGCTAGAAAGTCTTGTGTGCTCATTTGGTCATCCCCTTTCACTCATCCCTACTGGAAAAATAATGCTCTAAAAATCGCTTTGTTCTATCATGTTATCGGCAGCTAACGGGTTTTTATTATCTTTAGCTCGCTTGAGCTTAATAAACACACCAAAACGATGCCTAAATTTGTTACTATTTTTTGCATTTCGCGAGTAAACGCGAGACACTCATCCTTACTTTGAGTATAGGCGAAATTTAGTCGCTTGGAATATTCGCATCAGATTTATTTAATAAAATAATGATTATTAATCAAGTGATTAATTTTTGTACTGTGATTCTAGATAGGAGCAATATTATGGTGTCGGACGCTACAACATATCTTAAAAATTATAAGCCTTCCACGTTCAGTGCAACCACGGTCGCTTTGGACTTTGATTTGCATGATGATCACGCTCTTGTCTGCAATCATATGCAATTAAAACGTCAGCACCCAGGTGAGTTGCATTTGTATGGCGATGAGCTGGAACTCGTTAGCATCCATCTGGATGACAAGGTGTTACCTGAAACGGCATATCGTTTGGAGAAAGGGGATTTAATCATTTCTCAATGCCCAGATGAGGTGAGTTTGACCGTGGTCACTCGTATCCGTCCACAGGACAATACAAAACTTACAGGGCTTTATCGGTCTAATCATTTGTTTTGTACCCAATGCGAGGCTGAAGGGTTTCGTCGCATGACGTTCTTTCTTGATAGGCCTGACGTGTTAGCAACGTTTACGACACGTATAAGTGCAGACAAAGCACGCTACCCTGTATTGTTGTCCAACGGAAACCTAATCAATACAGGTGATACGCCAGACGGGCGACATTGGGTCGAATGGCAGGATCCATTCAAAAAGCCAGCTTATTTGTTTGCTTTGGTGGCTGGTGATTTAACCTGTGTTACAGATCAATTTGTCACGCAGTCAGGAAAAAAAGTTGATTTGCATATTTATGTTGAACCTGGCAATGAAGATAAATGTTCACATGCCATGGCCTCGCTTAAGAATGCAATGCGGTGGGATGAAGAGGTCTACGGCCGTGAATATGATCTTGATTTATTCATGATTGTGGCTGTCAGTGATTTTAATATGGGCGCAATGGAAAACAAGGGTTTGAATATTTTCAATTCAAAATACATCCTTGCTCGACCAGATACTGCAACTGATCAGGATTATGCGGATATTGAGGGCGTTGTTGGGCATGAGTATTTTCATAATTGGACTGGGAACAGAGTGACGTGCCGGGATTGGTTTCAATTGAGCTTGAAAGAGGGCTTGACCGTTTTTAGAGATCAAGAATTTTCCAGAGACATGGGTTCCCGCGATGTTAATCGTATTTTAGATGTTAAAATTTTGCGTAGCGCACAATTTCCTGAAGATGCTGGGAGCATGGCCCACCCAGTGAGGCCTGAGTCCTATCAAGAAATCAATAATTTTTATACCTCGACAATCTACAATAAAGGCGCCGAAGTTATTCGTATGCAACACACGCTGTTGGGTAAAGAGGGATTTCGTCGTGGCATGGATTTATATTTTCAACGCCATGACGGTCACGCGGTTACAATTGATGATTTTGTTGCGGCAATGGAGGATGCAAATGGTGTTGATTTTACCCAGTTTAAGCGTTGGTATAGCCAAGCTGGAACACCAGAGGTTAAGGTTACCAGTGATTATCAGAATGGATGTTTAACGCTTTCGTTGACGCAATCATGTCCTGCTACCCCTGAGTGTAAAGATAAAAAACCGTTCCATATTCCTATACGCATTGCGTTGTGGAGCGCGAGCGGGAAGCCCATGAGTGTGAAAAATAACGTGCTAGAGTTGCGGGAAACGCAACAAACGTTTCATTTTGAAGGACTTTCTGAAAAACCCATTGTTTCACTTTTGCGCGATTTTTCAGCACCTGTTTTATTGCATTTTGATATCCCTTCTGATGATTTATTGGCATTGTTGCGTTTTGAGACGGACGGTTTTGCTAAATGGGATGCCGCTCAGAATTTAGCGCTAGCAAGTATCGCCACTTGTTATCATTCACCGCGTGAAAAATGGCAGCTTCCTAAATCGCTAGTTGCGGCTTACCGTCATGTATTGCTTGATGATGCACTCGATGCGGCACTGCGTGCTGAGCTTTTAACCTTGCCTGGGTTCGAAGACGTTGCTGCAAATTTGAAAGATATTGATGTGGATAAGGTCGAAGCCATTCGTGATTTTTTCCGTGCAGAGCTCGGTCGTGAATTGTTTACCGAAGTGCATACCTGTTATGAGTCGTTGTGGAAAAAAGAAGATCATGCAATGCACGGTCAAGCGTACAGTTGGCGTCGATTGCGCAATGTGTGCTTAAGCTTGATGATGAATGCTGCGGAGACAAAAACATTGCCCGCATGTCTTCAACAGTTTTCTAAAGCGAAAACCATGACCGATCAAATCACAAGCTTTGCGTTGTTGGTGAATTGTTCAGAAGAGCAAGTGCGGCTTAAGGTGATTGATGATTTTTATCAACAATGGAAAAATGATGACCTGGTGTTGGACAAATGGTTTGCCATACAAGCAAGCTGTGAGGAGCCCGGTACGCTCGCATCGGTAAAAGC
>CAXNER010000144.1:0-4455 GCA_964201315.1 Legionellaceae bacterium | reverse complement strand
TTTGAGTATCAATTTAACTTAACCCTTGCTTATCAGTTAGGTTGTGACGTAGTGCTGCTCATTTCAGCGAAAGATAGAACCCTAGACCACACACTATCTATTTTAAATACTGCAATGAAAATCGGGAAGCAGCAGCACACAAATGTTGTCGGCATCATTATCAATCGCGTACCCAGGCTTTATGAAAGTGAAGCCCACATTTTGTTTAAACAAAATTTTCCCAAACTACACTTTATCGCGGTCATTCCTGAGTTTGAAGAATTAGCCCACCCCACCATGCGGGATGTCGCTAAGAAATTAGAAGCCCGTATTTTATTCGGAGAAAGTGAACTGCATCGACCGGCCAAACAATTTACGGTTGCTGCAAAAACCGTGGGTAATTTTTTACAATCACATCTTGATAAAAGTGGTGTGTTAGTCATTACGCCAGATGATAGGGTTGATATTTTACTCGGTTCACTATTAGCCGATCAATCTGCTAATTACCCAAAGGTTGCAGGCATTGTATTAACGGGTGGTGACCTACCAGGCAAGGTAATTTGTGAAATCATCGCAGGCCTTGAATACCCTTTTCCAGTTCTGCTCACCAAATTAAACACCTATGACACAGCAACAGCCCTTTTTTCAGCCAAGTTCAGTCTGAGTCTCCATGATGAACAAAAAGCAATGACCGCCATAGAAACGATGCAGCCCTTCTTTCTGGAACCCTTGTTAAAACTGCTAGCAATAAAAACCGAAAAAACACACTTAAGTCCCGCGGTGTTTTTATACGAGCTTGCTCGCAAAGCCAAACAGGTAAAACGCCATATTGTTTTGCCGGAAGGAAAAGATGTGCGTATTTTGCAAGCAGCGGACTATTTATTGCAACGGGGCATCGTTGATATCACGCTTCTTGGCCAGCCTGAAAAAATACACTTAGTCGCAAAACGCATTGGTGTTACCCTTCCGGGTGCCACTATCATTGATATTGAAAAATCTAGTAACAAAGAACTATATGCAGAGCAGTATTATCAATTACGCAAACATAAGAATATTAATTTACCCATATCACTAGAACGCATGAACGATGCCAATTATTTTGCAGCCATGATGGTGCACTGTGGGCATGCTGATGGGATGGTCTCTGGGGCAATGCACACCACAGCAGACACTGTTCGACCAGCACTAGAAATTATAAAAACAAAACCCGGCATACAAAAAGTGTCTTCAATTTTCATCATGTGCTTAAGTGAGCGAGTGCTCATCTATGGTGACTGCGCCATCAATCCTGAGCCGGACAGTCACATGCTTGCAGAAATTGCGAGTCAAGCCGCGCTTATCGCTAAGCGCTTAGGTATTCATCCAAAAATTGCATTATTGTCTTATTCGTCAGGGGATTCTGGCAAAGGCGACAGCGTGGAAAAAGTCGCAAAAGCGTATCAAATCATTAAAGCAACACACCCCGAGCTGTTGGTTGAGGGGCCTATCCAATATGACGCAGCCGTAGACGAAGGTGTTGCCGCAAAAAAACTACCCCTCTCAAAGATTGCAGGCAAGGCCAATGTACTGATTTTTCCAGATTTAAATACAGGAAATAACACCTATAAAGCCGTCCAGCGAGAAAGCGGTGCGCTGGCCATTGGGCCAGTTCTATTGGGGTTAAATAAACCTGTAAATGATTTAAGCCGTGGTTGTACCTATCAAGATATTATCAATACTATTCTCGTCACCGCCATCCAGGCTCAGGACAATAAACCATGAACGTATTAACCATAAATGCAGGCAGCTCATCATTAAAATACAAGTTTTTTAGTATAAATAACAATTGTTCAACGGTGATTTTAGCAGGCCTTATCGAGGGAATTGGCGAGCAAGAAGGCAATTGGCACCATACCTTAGACAAAAAAACATCCACACCCCACCAATTCGCCTCGCATCATGAAGCATTTCTCGCCTTTGTTCAAAAATTATCAAGTGACATAGGTGACTTAACCATCGATGCAGTGGGGCATCGCGTGGTTCATGGTGGGAGTCGATACTTTAACCCAACCGTCATTACCCAAGAGGTGCTCCAAGCGATAGTGGACTTGTCACAACTTGCCCCAATTCATAATCCGATTAATGCGTTAGGAATTCAGTTTGCAATGCAGTATTTTACAAATGCAGTGCAAGTCGCCATTTTTGACAGTGGGTTTCACCACACATTGCCAACGCATGTTTATACCTATGCGATTGATACAGCAGTTGCCAACCATTACCAAATTAGACGTTATGGGTTTCATGGCATCAATCACGAATATGTTTCCCAACAAGCGGCAAATTTCTTAAAAAAACCATTAGGTGATTGCAACTTCATTTCGCTTCACTTAGGAAACGGGGCTAGCGCCTGTTTAGTTAAAGATGGAAAATCCGTTGATATCAGCATGGGCATGACACCTTTAGCTGGTTTGATAATGGGCACTCGTTGTGGCGATGTTGATCCAGCAATCCCGCTCTACTTACAACAACAAGGCATGCCTTTAAATGAAGTTGATACCCTATTAAATAAAAAAAGTGGTCTTTTAGGCATCGCCAAAGACAATGACATGCGTCGCTTACTCACTCGAATGGATGCCGGTGATGAAACAGCAACGCTCGCCATTGCTATGTACGTGCATTCAATTTTGAAAACCATCGGTGGTTATATTGCACAAACGCCTGCATTGGATGCATTGATTTTTACAGGTGGTGTTGGCGAAAATGCCCACCCAATACGTGCAAAAATTTTAGCGCCGCTTGAGCATTTGGGCCTCGCAATTTGTGTTAAAAAAAATCAAATTAATTCAATAGAAAATTGCAGAGATATCTCGCCTAAAGGTACACCAATACTGGTTATTCGTGGGGACGAAGAAGAATTTATTGCACATGAAGTAGTTAAGATAATAAAGAGTAGAGCCTAAGGCTTAAGAAGAAAATGCGCTATTGCAGCCTCGGTTTTATTTAATATCAATAGAGGAGCTATCAAAAGCTCCTCTATTAAATTCAAGCCGTTACTTTTAAACAATTAACTAACACAGACTCCGCGGCCACCTGAGTAAGGCGAATTTCTTCTTGCTGATGAGCGCTTGAAATAAAACCGGCTTCATACATTGAGGGAGCAAAATAGACGCCTTTTTGTAACATACCGTGGAAAAACCGTTTAAATAATACCTCATCGGATGAAGCAACGTCCGCACAATCCATCACTTGAGTTTTTTCATTAAAACAAAAACCAAACATCCCACCCAATGATGCACCGCAAAACGGTATATACAATGATTGAGCAACATCAGCAAGGGCCGTAATCAGGGTCCCTGATAATGTGGAAAGGTTCTGATAAAACCCTGGCTTTTCAATTTCACTCAACGTCGCTAGGCCCGCCGCCATCGCCAAGGGATTTCCAGACAATGTACCTGCTTGGTAGACTTGGCCTTCAGGAGCTAAGCATGACATGATAGCGGCCTTTCCGCCCAATGCCCCAACCGGCATCCCGCCACCAATAACCTTACCAAGTGTGGTTAAATCTGGTTTAATTCCATAGACAGCTTGCGCCCCGCCTAAGGCCACGCGAAAACCGGTCATTACTTCGTCAAAAATTAATACCGCATTATAGGTATCACAGAGTTGACGCAATCCTTGAAGAAACTGTGGCGTAGGCAATACAAATCCCATATTTCCAGCTACAGGCTCCACAATGACCGCTGCAATATCGTTTTTATAGGCTTCAAATAAACGCGCCGCCTGATCCAGGTTATTAAAGTCAGCCGTCAACGTATGCTCAGTAATGCTTGGTGGAATGCCAGGTGTTGACGGAATTCCTAATGTTAATAACCCAGATCCTGCTTTCACCAATAAGCCATCACTATGACCGTGGTAGCATCCGTTAAATTTAATGATTTTGTTTCGATGAGTATAGCCTCGCGCTAAGCGAATGGCGGTCATTGTGGCTTCTGTACCAGAGTTAACCATTCGTATTTTTTCAATGGATGGCATTAATGAAATTATTTTTTGAGACAATTGAATTTCAAGTTCCGTTGGCGCACCAAAACTCATGCCATTTTGCAAGGCATCCTTGACTGCATTTACAACTGCGGGGTAGCAATGACCAAGAATCAACGGCCCCCAAGAGCCCACATAATCGATGTACTGTTTATCATCAACATCAACCAGATAAGCACCTCGACCTTGCTTGAAAAAAATCGGCTCGCCTCCAACCCCTTTAAATGCACGAACTGGTGAATTAACACCGCCTGGGATAACAGCCTTTGCCTGTTCAAATAATAATTGCGAGTTACTCATTTCGGCTCCCTTCTGATTCGATTAATGAAAGTATCTTATAGTGTTGTGTTAAAATTGGCAATAAAATCCAAGCACAGGATAGATTGTGTTATTTTATGCCATTTAAAGGCATGTTGCGAATCAGCGTAAAAACGTCATTGACCTTATTCTAATTTTATG
>CAXNER010000143.1:0-4495 GCA_964201315.1 Legionellaceae bacterium | reverse complement strand
CACCGCCAATTCATTATTCTAGATCCAGATGGCTATATGCTTCGTTTTTTTCAAGCGCTTGGAGAACGAAATAAACATTAATCATAGCATAAAACCTGGATGTCATTTTTTGCACATAATTTAATATTTTGAATTATTTCATGTATCTTTAGGAAGGTATAAAGGTTTGATAGAAAGTGTGTTGGACGTGGTGATTACGTTTCTACTTCATTAAGGAAAAGTCATAAACAAATTTATAGATAACAGTTTTTTGTCAGATGAGAAAAATTTTATTTCACTTCTTCCTTCCTACAATTCTCCTGCAACACTTTTAGTAAGTGATAAGCCTCTTTGCAGTAAAACGAAAATAGAAAGTAGGCCAACAAAATATATTACAAACGAACTTAACAGACAAGTTTGGACAGAGGGGCTATATGTCAGAACAAATGATTTAGACCAGATAAAGCGTTATAAGAATAGGGATGGAAGCTATAAAAATGATTTCGATGAAAGGGGATTTTTGCAATGGGTAAAAAGCATTGAAGAAAATACGGCGCTTTGTGATTTGGAAAATAAAAGTGTAGGAAAAGGAGTATTTGTGCCATTCGGAAAAAAAATTCCTAAAGGTACTTTTATCCCCTCATCCGGAATTATTAAGCTTAATCCTACTGATGAAGAGTTAACAACCAAAATGCATTGCTCAGCACTTCAAGATTTAAATACGCGCATAAAAAAAATATATGGTTTTATTGATCCTGCTCAAAAAGGAGGCGTTCTAGATCTAATCAACCATGCGCCAGATAAAAACGAACTAGCTAATTTTCGTTTTAAAAACCCCTCTATAAAAAAAATAGTGGCAATATCAAACCTTAAAAGCGCAATAAAATTTTATAATGGGTATGCGATAATGGGGTTGGAGGCTTTTGAGGATATTAATGGAGGTACGTATGGAGTGCAACTATTATGGTCTTATGCTCGCTCCTGTGAATACCTTGGTTACGGAGTGACGACATCAGATAAACCCAGTATTTTATTATTTGATAATCGCAATGAGCATATTGGAAATATTATTGACCCAAGTAATTATGACTTAAGGCGAATAACTATATTTATTGATACTGGTGATTTAATGGTTCAAAAAATTACTTCTTTAACCCGTTGGGAGTTAATAGAGGACCCTATCGACGCTGAATTTCTACTATTAAATCAATTGAAGCTCAAAGAGATTCTAATCGAAAAAAAATTTTTACGAGCCTATCTAAACAAAAACCCATTTGCTGATCGTATTATACTTGATGTAAAAAGAGCTGAGGAAGATGACTAGTATGCAAGGCAGGATAGATGCGCTAATTACCGTTACGTGAAGCTGCAAAACAAAATCTGACAGAAAAAATAAAATTGCTGTATTTTATATTCTTTGGTAGTTTGGAAAGATTGCACTTATGGAGTGGTACTTAATATGGATAAAAATCCTTCATGCAACTCAATACACTCAAGTATTTTGAGCCCACCAAAACGAGGGGATTTTGCCTCTATTTATCGTAATCGAACCATTGATGACTTAGTCATTAGCTTTATGGAAACATTTAACATTCCTGGGTTATCTTTAGCTATTGTTCAAGCACCCTATATTCCAAGAGTGGTTGGCTACGGTCTTGCAAGCCTTGAAACCAACCGATTGGCTTCAAGCAATACACAATTTAATATAGGCAAACTTACCAATGCATTCACTGCCGTAGCAATCATGCGGAAATCAACGCAAAGCGGACGGTATAAATTGATTGCTGTACCAAAAACGATATAGAATACCCATTGTTTATTTCAAAATAAATCAAATGACCTCAATAGTAACATCTGAAAATAGTATCAAGACTTCTAGCAAAGTGATCGGCAAAAATATCAACATATCGATACCTTTTACTATTGTAATAATTTCTTTTTTATTTCGTATATGCTGTATCGGCTCCCACGATTTACTCGTTGAAGAAGCTTATTATTGGAATTACGCGCAGCACCTTGATTTTAGCTACCTTGATCATCCGCCCATGGTGGCTTTGCTTATCAAAGCATCTACCTTAGTATTTGGAATAAACGAGTTTGGTATACGCATTCCCGCACTTCTATGTTGGTTACTTGCTGCTTTGTTTAGTTATAAATGGACGGAGTTAATAAGCCGTGGTTCAGGGCAATACGCTGTAATGATATTGTCACTACTGCCATTCTTTTTCCTACAATCTTTGGTGACAACACCAGACCAGCCATTACTTTTGTGCTGGTCCGCAGCACTGTATTATCTGTACCGAACGCTCGTCCTTGATGAATCAAACTATTGGTACGTAGCAGGCATTTGGCTTGGATTTGGATTGCTTTCAAAATATACAATAATATTACTTGCACCATCAGTACTTCTTTATATGATTGTTGTGCCTTCAGCGCGTCACTGGTTTTTTCGCAAGGAGTCGTATGTTTGTGTACTAATTGCGGCACTATTTTTTACACCGGTTATTTATTGGAATGCTATCCACGAATGGGCCTCATTTGCATTTCAAAGTACGCGTCGATTTCAGTCGGTTGCCAATTTTTCTTTCCATTATTTTATTGGATTATTAATACTGTTTTTACTTCCGAGTGGGATGATCGGTTTATGGAATCTATTTAATAAAAAATCATTGGTGAGCGCCCATCTTGATCAAAAAACACAAAGGTTTCTTCAAATTTTCACCTTATTCCCGTTGGTTTTTTTTGGTGCATTTAGCTTCAGCCACCCCATAAATTTGGATTGGATTGGACCGGGACTTTTAGCATTAATCCCTTGGCTTGCAATACTAATCACAAAAAGTAAAAAAACACGTACCACATGGTTTGTTGGGGGAGTATTTGTATTGCTTTGTTATTCGGTCATCATTGGAGCGATTACATTTGGCGCTCCTGAAAAAATCTCGCAAAAGCTTTTCAAAAACCTGATTTCCTGGGAAAAATTAACTGAACAAGTTTATGTTGTTGCAAAAAATATTGAAGATACTACTAACAGCACACCTATTATAATTCCGTTGGATGCCTACAGGATAGGAAGCGAACTAGCTTTTTATCAAACTAAATTTTTAGCAAAAGGAACTATACCAAAAATATATCCGATTATAGGAAGGCATATTTTTGGTACTGATAGTTTAATGTATCGCTATTGGTCACAGGGGGAAGATCTTTCAGGAAAAACCTTGATTTTAATTTCCACTCAACCTGAGGATTTTGATGCTCCAGCACTTACTGAAAAAGTTATAGTACTATCACCTTCGCACGGGCTTTGGTCCTATAGTCAAGGAAGGGGAGTACCTATTACTCGCTACTATTATGAAGTGGTAAAAATGGGATAGAAAATAAAGGTACTTCAATTTCAACGTGAGTGCCGACGATACGCTTTTGTACAACTTAAAGTTTAAAACCTACGAAAGCCATGGAGGGCTTTCGATAGCAGCATGGATGCGTATAGCGTGTTTTTAAACATTAATCGGTCATTTAAAATTCAACTCACTTCATGAACAGGTTATAATATAGTTTTTTAGGTTCATATATTATGCAAGGTTTTTTTGAAACACTGAATACTTCTCAACTGCTTAACTGGGTAGAAGAAGGCAATCAGTCACAAGTTGAATCGTTTTTAAAATTAAATCCCAAGCCTATAACTCATAGAGATAAACTGGCAAGCACTCTGCACAGTTTTCCTATGTATAAAAAAAATGAATCGGTAAACATTCCTTCGCGCAGTTTTCCTTCGATTTCGGCTTTTGAACTAGCAGCTTGGAATTGGGACATACATATGTGTTATGCGATGCTGTATAGTTTACGCTTTTTACCTGAAGAAAAAGAAGCCGAAAAGATTCGGGATGATTTACTAAAGCAGGCCGAAATGCTCGATTCTCATTATGATTTTTCTGAATTGACTGTTAGTTTTGATACTTTTTTGGCTACATTTAAGGAGGCATTTAAAGTCTGTAGCCTAATCTCGATGTCTTCCGACCCGATGCCAATGAATGCAGAGCAGCTGATTGCATTGACTGAAAACAAACCGTGTTACATCTTATTTAACTCAAAAGTTTATTTTATTGATGATAAAATCATCCCTGTGGAACTGGAGCTGAAAGACCAAAACCCTGATTTGTCAATATTCCCTGCAGTGAAAGATGAAAAAAAACCTGCCGCACAAATGCAATTAGATGCTATCACATCTTTGATAGGCCCCGGTCCATGTAAATGGTGGCCTAAAGACAGGCTTATGACTCCTGAAACAGTTGGTGTACCGTTATGGGAAAAGCTAAGCCAATTATGGGAAAATTATAGCTTAGCCCAACAGAATGCACCTGCGCATGTTCGTCAGCATTATAATGAGCCTAAGATTGCATTTAGAGAGCCAATCCCTGATTTTAATTTGAATGAATTTGATCGTGCTGGAGAAACGGTCGAATGGGTCGATGCCAATCATAGAAGAGACTATTCCTTTGATAAATTTGCAGGGATACCT
>CAXNER010000142.1:0-4506 GCA_964201315.1 Legionellaceae bacterium | reverse complement strand
ATATGATCCGCATCAATATTCGTCACGACAGCCATCATAGGCTTTAAGAATAAAAACGACGCGTCACTTTCATCCGCCTCAGCAACAAAATAAGCTGATGTTCCTAATTGAGCATTGCTACCACAACTGTTTAATTTACCGCCAATAACAAAGCTTGGGTCAAGACCACCCTCCGCCAATAAACTGCTCACCAAGCTCGTAGTCGTCGTTTTTCCATGCGTTCCAGCAATTGCAATTCCATGGCGAAAACGCATGAGCTCGGCCAACATAGCTGCTCGGGGAATAATGGGTATCATTTGCTCTAAGGCCGCTGCAATCTCAGGATTGTTAATGTCAATAGCAGTGGAACGAACCACTACATCGGCATTCTTGATATTTTCCACCCGATGCCCTATATGCACTTGGATGCCTAGCGATTGTAGACGCTGCACAACTCGGCTTTCAGTGAGATCAGAACCTGTAACTCGGTAGCCTTCATTGTGTAGTACTTCGGCAATCCCGCACATACCTGCGCCACCAATACCCACAAAATGTATCTGTTCTACCCGCCCCATCCTTGGTGATAGAAAGTTATCTACGCTCTTCACAGTGCCCCCTTTATGCAGTCAGCGGTTTCGACGCTCTTAATCCTAACGACTGCCAACGATTTTCATGATCTATGCGCAATAATAACGCAATCACTATGCAATTAACCACCATACTGGCACCACCATAACTAAGTAACGGTAATGTCAACCCCTTCGTAGGTAGCAACCCTGCATTCACTCCCATGTTAATTGCAGCTTGCAACCCCAACCAAAACGTTATGCCATAAGCAGTATACGCTGCAAATAAACGCCCTTGCTGGATGGCATTAAATCCTATAATCAACCCTCTTGCGACCAGTATACTATACAACGTCAAAACTAGCAGAATACCAAGCAATCCTAATTCTTCTGCCAGTACTGCAAATAAAAAATCAGTATGAGCCTCAGGCAAATAGAATAGTTTTTGCACCCCATCACCCAAGCCAACGCCAAACCAACCACCGCGGCCAAACGCTATCAATGACTGCGTTAACTGGTAACCACTGTTGAATTGATCCGCCCATGGGTTTAAAAAGGCGGTCAATCGAGCCACGCGATAAGGCGATGACACAGCAAGAAAAACCAAACAAGCACATACCACCGTCATTAATCCAAGGTAGTACCGCAACTTTACACCGGTGAGAAAAAGCATGGCCATAACCGTTCCAGCAATAACAACTGTTGCACCAAAATCAGGCTCTAAGAGTAATAAAACCGCAACAACGCCCAGCACAACCATCGGTCTGATAAAGCCTAAAATACTCTGATTAATACTTTTCTGCTGACGCACAAGATAGCCAGACACGTATAAAATCATCATCATTTTTGCCAATTCAGACACCTGAATTCCAATTGGCCCCAAAGCAAGCCAACGTCTACTTCCATTGACTGTACGTCCAATCCCTGGGACTAAGACTAGTACTAACATCAGCAAACAAATAAACAATAAGGGAACACTAAATTTTTGCCACTCACTGCTATCAATACGCATAACCACAATTGCCACAAGAAACCCAACAAAGAGGTATAGAGCCTGACGAATCAGGAAATGAAACGGTTGATGATAGAGCCTGGTCGACACCATGACAGAACTAGAAGCAACCATCATAAGACCGATAATCAGCAAGCCAATCACTGCCGCTATCAACCATTTATCATAGAGCGCCAGGGGCTTATGAGTAGGTTTGCCACGCTGCGTATAATGACGTGGTTGCATAACAGTCACAACGCGTCTACTGCTGCGGTGAACGTGTCCCCTCGATGATTAAAATCTCGAAACATATCAAGACTTGCACAAGCAGGTGATAACAATACAACATCGCCGGGATGGGCTTGTAATTTTGCGATGCAAACAGCCTCCTCGAGGGATGGGGCTCGAACAACATTTACCACATCGTGAATCGCCTGCTCTAATTTATCAGCATCCTCACCAATCAATACAACAGAGCGAACATACTCAGTCATTGAAGCACGTAATTCGCTAAAGTCAGCGCCTTTCCCTTGGCCGCCAGCTATTAATACAATCTTGCCTTGCATAGAACCTCCTATTCCTGAAATTGCAGACATCGTCGCCCCGATGTTGGTTCCTTTTGAATCATTTACCCAGTCCACGCCCTCTATCGCCCTAACCCATTGGCTACGGTGGGGCAAGCCCGTAAAACTTCGCAGTACGTCTATCATCTGGCTCTGAGGAACGCCTGCGGCCTCAGCCAGCGCACAGGCAGCCAAAGCATTTTGCCAATTGTGTCGCCCCTTTATTCGCAGTGCGTCAACTGGCAATATACGCGCTTGGCCATAGGCTAAATAATTCATCCCATCAGCAACAATCAACCCCCAATTCCCCACCGTGGGAACATCCAAGCCAAAGCTTGATACCAATGGGGCTAGATTTTCCGGTTGTATAACGGGTGATGTTTGTAAATCTTCACGATTGTACAAAATAGCTTTGGCTTGATGGTAAACACGCTGCTTGGCCTTAATGTAAGCCTCAAGATGATGATGTCGATCAAGATGATCTGGTGTTACATTCAAAATGGTTGCGGCGAGGGGAGCCAGGGAGTATGTCAAATCCAACTGAAAGCTTGATAGCTCCAATACCCATAAATCATATTGAAAACCATCATCTAGCAAATCAAGGACCGGCAAACCAATATTTCCAGCTACGGCAACAGAAAGACCTGCCGCTTTAGCCATTTCACCAACCAAGGTCGTGACGGTCGATTTACCATTCGTACCGGTTATTGCAATCACTGGAACATTGATTTCACGGGCTAGGCATTCAATATCACCAATGATGGGAATCCCCATTCGGTTGGCCTTTTGCAAGCTAGGCCCATCGAGCTCAACACCCGGGCTACTAATAATTTCTGTTAATTGGCCATACAGTGCATCTGGAAGCTCACCCAAAAACACTTCTACCCCTGGGAATTCAGCATTAAACTCCGCTAAGCCTGCGGGTTGTAGACGCGTATCAAAAGCAACAAACGCCTTGTTTCGGCGACGTAAATAACGCGCAATAGAATGACCTGTTTTCCCTAAACCGGCGACCAAATAAAGCGATGAGCGCATGTATAACCTCGCTGTCCATTTTTAATACTGATACCATCTACCGAAGTTTTAACGTCGCTAAACCACAAAGCACAAAAACCACTGTAATGATCCAAAAACGCACAATAACTTTTGGCTCAGACCAGCCCTTCAGCTCAAAATGATGGTGCAATGGCGCCATTCTAAACAAGCGCTTACCGCCTGAATATTTAAAATAACCGACCTGCAAAATAACTGACAAGGTTTCAATAACGAACAACCCGCCCATGATCAACAAAACCAATTCTTGACGCACAACAATAGCGACTATCCCTAACGCTGCACCCAATGCCAACGAACCAACATCGCCCATAAACACTTGAGCAGGGTAACTGTTGTACCAGAGAAAACCAAGGCCTGCGCCAACAATGGCTGAACAAAAAATCGTTAACTCACCTGTATTAGGCACAAAAGGTATGGCTAAATAATGAGCATAAACAGCGTTGCTTGAAACATAGGCAAAAACACCCAAAGCACCAGCAACCATCACAATTGGCATAATCGCCAAACCATCAAGGCCATCGGTCAAATTCACCGCATTACTGCTGCCAACAATGACAAAATAAGCCAATAAAGGAAACAATGGACCCAGATTAATCAACCATGACTTGAAAAAAGGGATTGTTAGTTGTGTATGTATCGGTATGCTGGCGCTGAGGTAGAGGTACAATACAGCGGAGACCGCTATCAAAGATTGCCAAAAAAATTTCCAACGGCCAGGCAACCCTTTACTGTTTTTTAAAACCAATTTACGGTAGTCATCGACCCAACCAACCAGTCCACAACTAATCGTTACTAATAATGCGAGCCATAAGCTAGGTTGGTGCAGATCACCCCAGAGAATGCAACTAACCGTTATTGCTAATAAAATCAGCACGCCACCCATGGTCGGTGTACCCGTTTTTGACAGATGGCTTTGAGGACCATCGCCGCGAACAACCTGCCCTATTTGAAGCTTTTTCAACCAATTGATCATTGGAGGGCCACAAAAAAGACCTACCACCAAGGCTGTGAGTGCGGCTAATATTGAACGAAAGGTCAGGTATTGAAACACCCTGAATGCGTGATACTGTCCTTGTAATAATTGTGTAATCCAGTAAAGCATAAATATCCCCCTACGTTCAAACTAGATTGAGACGATGCAACCCACTACAAAAGTCCACTACTAAATCTAGGTTAAAAGCCATCTTATTGCTCTACTCATATCTGTCGTAATAATTAATAATTCGTATATAATTCTGTCTATTGTACCACTCATGTATAGCAATGAGCCATACATGATTAGACGTATATTTAATCAACGAACCAGTACTTTTTTAGTCCTATTTTTATAGATATGAATGAGCAGCTTAAA